>JAHYJF010000188.1 GCA_019428955.1 Burkholderiaceae bacterium | reverse complement strand
CCGGCCCAAGCGAATTGGGCACCATCACGGTGACTGCGCCCGCGTTGCAGCGGCTCGAAAGCTTCATCACCACTTCGGAGTGGCCGAGCGCCGAGAAACCCAGCCCGCCGTAGCGCTTGGGAATGATCATGCCGAGGAAGCCGTGCTCACGAATGTAGCGCCAGGCCTCGGGCGAGAGGTCGTGGAGTTCGTGGGTGATGCGCCAGTCGTCGACCAGTGCGCACAATTCCTCCACCGGACCGGCGAGAAACGCCTGCTCTTCGGCGCTGAGCGTCGGCGCCGGAAATGCCAGCAACCGGTTCCAGTCCGGATTGCCGGCGAACAACTCGCCCTCCCACCACACGGTGCCCGCCTCGAGCGCCTCGCGTTCAGTCTGCGAGATGCTCGGGGCGATGCGCCGATAGATCGCCAGGATCGGGTTACTCAACAATTTGCGCCGCAGGACCGTGACATTGAGCACCACTGCCAGGGCGATGAAGACCAGCCAGCCGAGCGTCGCGGCGACGGGTCCGAGCAGGCCGCTAAATTGCAGCGCGAGGCCGGCTGCGATGCCGCCGGCCACCCACCCCCAGCCGGGCGAGCGCAGGTAGGCGAGCGCAGTGGCGAGCGCGGCCAGAATCAGGAGTGCCAGGATCCAGGACATGTTTAACTCCGCAGCGATGATGCTTACAGCGTGCACGCGCTCGGGCGAGATCGCAAGTGGAGGTGCGCTGAAAAGGAGGTGCTTGAGTGGCGACAGCACTCATTGCGATGGTTTTCGGCGATGATGCGCCATGCGCAATCTATCCAAATCCAAACTCCTCGCCCACCGCCAATGCCCCAAGCGGCTGTGGCTCGAACTCAAGCATCCGGAACTGGTCAAGATCTCGCCCATGACGCAACTGGCCTTCGACTTCGGGCACGAGGTCGGCGCCGTGGCGAGGAAACTCTACGACCCCGCAAACGAAGGGGTGCTGATCGACCCGCAGCGCGCCGGGTTCGGTCAGGCCTTCGTCCAGAGCCGGAAACTGCTGGCATCATCGCAGCCGATCTTCGAGGCCGGGTTCGTGGCTGAGGGAGCGCTGGCCTTCGCCGACGTCCTGCTGCCCGCCACCCAGGATGGGAAACGAGTCTGGCGCATGATCGAGGTCAAGTCCGCGACCGCCGTGAAGGACTACCACCGCGACGATGCCGCGATCCAGGCCTTCGTTGCCCGCAGCGCGGGCGTGGCGCTGGCTTCGATCGCACTCGCCCACGTCGACAGCAGCTGGCAGTACCAGGGCGACGGCGACTACCGCGGTCTGCTGGTCGAGCACCTGCTGACGCGCGAGGCCTTCGCACGCGAAGACGAAGTCAGGTCATGGATCGAGGCAGCACAGCTCACCGCTGCGAAGAGCAGCGAACCGGACTTGCGCACCGGCGAGCACTGCACCAGTCCATTCGTGTGCGGATTCCTCGACCACTGCCGAGCACAGGAGCCAAGCGCAGAACACCCCGTGCAGTGGCTGCCGCACCCGACCAACGCCCTCAAGAACTATGTCGCCCGGAACGCCGTGAGCGACCTGCGCGACGTTCCCGACCGTCTGCTCAGCCGGCAGCAGCTCCGGGTCAAGCAACAGACCTTGTCCGGCGAAGCTTTCTTCGACGCCGAAGGTGCAGCCAAGGATCTCAGGAAATACCCCTTGCCAGCGATCTTTCTCGATTTCGAAACCATCCAGTTCGCCGTCCCGCGGTGGAAGGGAACGCGCCCCTACGCGCAGATCCCGTACCAGTTCAGCCTCCATCGCCTCGCGGCCGATGGCGCACTTTCCGAGGATGGCTTCATCGATCTCTCCGGCGCCGATCCGTCGGAAGCAATTGCCGAGGCGCTCATCGCCGCCTGCGGCGAGCGCGAACCGATCTTTGCCTATAGCGCCGGGTTTGAGAAAGCGCGCATCAGGGAACTTGCCGCGCGGGTCGAGCGACTCGCGACGCCGCTGCTGGCGATCAACGAGCGCATCGTCGATCTTCTGCCGATCGCCAAGGAGCGTTACTACCACCCCAGCCAACAGGGCAGTTGGAGCATCAAGAAGGTTTTGCCAGCCGTTGCACCGGACTTGAGCTACGGTGACCTCGATGGGGTAAATCACGGCGCCGGTGCAATCGTTGCCTACCTCGAGGCGGTTGATCCGGATACGAGCGAGGAGAGGAAGGTCGAGATCGCAAGGCAGTTGCGGGAATACTGCTCGTTGGATACCTTGGCAATGGTGCGGTTGTGGCAGTTCCTTAGCGGTGAGCGAGCGGCCGGCGCGATTTAGGGCCTCTGCCAGGAATCAGGCCGCGACAACCACCACCACCCCCGACAGCACCGCATTCCCCGACAGGGGATCACGCAACGTCTCGTCGAGCACCGCGTTGAGGTTAACTCCCGGTCGCTCCGCCGCGACATTCAGTTTTGCTCCTGCCATGTCGTGCCCCCAGCCGTGGGGCAGGCTGATAACGCCGGGCATCAGGGCGTCGCTCAGGGCCACCGGGGCTTGCACCTGTCGGCCGGGCTTGAGCGTCACAGTGGCGAGTTGCCCGGCCGCCAGGCCGAGAGCGGCAGCGTCGTCCGGATTCATCAGCAGCGTGCAGCGCTCCGGCCCTTTGGCGAGCACCGGCAGGTTGTGCATCCAGCTGTTGTTGCTGCGCACATCGCGCCGGCCGATCAGGCTGAAAGCGGGTGCGGGTTCGTCGAGCGCCGCCCAGGCGCGCTCCAGGTCGGCCACCAAGATCGCCGGGGCCAATTCGATCTTGCCGCTGGGGGTACGCAGCACCTCGGGGATGCGCGGCTGCAGCGCTCCCAGGTCGATGCCGCCGGGGGCGGCGGCTACCTTAGCGAGATTCAAGCCCTCAGGCTTGCGGCCGAACTGGTCGCCGTAGGGGCCGCTGCGCAGGGCCAGGTCGAGCTGGCGCTCGGGGCCTTGGCGGCCGGCCAGCGCGACCAGCACCGCCGGGGCGTGCTCGCCGGCGAGGCGGGTCACGTCGGCGGCCAGGATCTGGTCATCCAGCGCCAGCACATCGGCCTGCGCGCCCAGCCCCTGGGCAATGGCCACCAGCTTGAGCAGGATCTGCCACTCCGGCAGCGCGCCGGTGCTGGGAGGCAGCACGGCGGGCGAGAAACGGGCGTGGTTGCGGTAGCTCAGCGCCGGGAAGGCGACATCGTAGTGGCTGTCTTCCAGCGGCGACGTGCCGGGCAGGATCACGTCGGCGTGGCGCGTGGTTTCGTTCAGGTAGATATCGACGCTGACCATGAAGTCCAGACCGGCAATGGCCTGATCCAGGCGCTCACCGCCGGGGCACGACAGCACCGGGTTGCTGGCCACGGTGATCAGGGCCTTTACCTGGCCAGCGCCGGGAGTCAGGATCTCTTCGGCCATCAGCGTGGCGGGCAGTTCGCCAAAGACTTCCGGCGCGCCGCTCACCCGGCTGCGGTGGCGACCGGTGGCCACACCCTTGCCGACGCCGGGCTTGCCCATGGTGTTGGATGCAAACGCTGCGGCCTTGGCAAACATCGCGCCCCCCGGTGAATCGAGGTTGCCGGTCAGCACGTTGAGCACATCGATCAGCCAGGAACTCAGCGTGCCGAAGGTTTGCGTGCAGGTGCCGATGCGCCCGTAGACACAGCCCCGCCCGGCAAGCGCCAGTTCGCGCGCGAGCGCGCGGATGGTTTCGGCCTCGATGCCGCAGCGCTGAGCCACGGCTGCCGGGCTGAATAGCGCCACGGCGGCGTGCACTTGGTCGATGCCCTTGAGCCAGTCGCTGACGCGCCCGGGCTGGACGAGCTTCTCCTCGAACAGGGTGTGCACCATGGCGGCCAGCAGGAACACGTCGGCGCCGGGGCGGATGAAGTGGTGGGCGTCGGCCACCTCGGCGGTTTCGGTGCGGCGCGGGTCGATGACCACCATTCGGCCGCCGCGCGCGCGCAGCGCCTTGGCCTTGCCGCGGAAGTCGGGCACGGTCCACAAACTGCCGTTGCTGGCCATCGGGTTGGCGCCCAGCACCAGGAGGTGGTCGCAATGCTCGATGTCGGGCACGGGCACGCTGAGCCAGTGGCCGAACATCAGTCCGCTCGACAGTTGCTTGGGCATCTGGTCGAGCGTCGAAGCGGAGAAGATGTTCCTGCTGCCCACGGCCCGGATCAGGCGGGCGGTGTAGAGCAGCAGCCCCATCTTGTGGACATTGGGGTTGCCCAGGCTCAGCGCCAGGGCATCCTTGCCGTGCTGCGCCACCAGCGGCACCAGGCGGCGTTCGATCTCCTCGAAGGCTTCGTCCCAGGTGGCGGGTTGCAAGGTGCCGTTGCGCCGCACCAGGGGCTGGCGCAGGCGGTCGGGATCTTCGTGCAGGTCCTTCAGGGCATAGCCCTTGGGGCAGATGTATCCGTGGCTCAAGACGTCGCCCTCGGCGCCCTTGATGCGGACAACCCGGCCGCTCTCGACCTGCACCTCCAGCCCGCAACAAGCTTCACAGAGCGGGCAGATCCGGTAGTGGCTGGTGGTGCTGGCAGCGAGATCGATCATGGCGGCGACTTGATTCCTGTTCCAGGGGTGGCTTGAGCGTTGAATAGGGCACAGTCTGCCAGAAAAGTCACATGACTAACTCACGCTATTACTTTCGTCTAATACCTCCGCGCTGGCAAACCTGTCATCATCGTTTCATGAACCATTGGGAGACATCGGAAGATTCCGCCCGGAGACTTCTGGCTACCGTTGGATTCGACTCGGCCTTGCACGAGGCCGGCCACGCGGTGGCACAGCTGCGGTTCGAAATTCTCGGCAACGAGGTGAAGATCCCGCCATCCGGCGATACCTTCGGCACGGTTGATTCCGCCAGCGCCATTCCGGTTCGCTCGAACGACGAAGCAGCTGCCCGCGTGCTCGCTTGCTGTGCCGGCTACGCCGCGCTGGTCGCAGCCGGCCACGACAAGGTGCAGGCGGCCATGGGCTGCGACAGTGACTTCCTCGAAGCCGCCAACCTAATAAAGTATTGGACACTCGAAGGCGACCTCGAGACCTGGAAACGCAAGGCCGTCAAGCTCATGCGTTTCCCGCGCAATATCGCGGCCGTCGAATTGGTCGCCGCCCACCTTCTGCGTCAGCGGGTGCTGGATGGCGACTACGTCGAGGTGCTGGTCGACCTGGCGGACGGCTCCATCTCGCGGGCTGAATTCGACGACTTCCTCGTTCTGCGCGGGCGCTCGTAGAGGAGTGTCGCCACGGACCGACCAGAGCGCAGCCCTCACTGCCCCTTCGGACTGTAGCCCTTCACCCCCATCTGCCAGAGCGCGAACGCGAAGCTGTCGGCGCGTTGATCGAGGCTCTGGCTCTTGGTGTTGCCGCTCCCGTGGCCCGAGTCATAGTCGAGCCGCAACACGATCGGCTTGCCGGAAGTGCTGGCCGCCATCAGGCGCGCCGCGGTCTTGGTGCTGTTCCAGACCTCGACGCGCGGGTCGTTGGCGCCATGGGTAAGCAGCACCGCCGGGTAGCGCACGCCATCGTTGATGTGGTGGTAGGTGCTCATCGCCAAGAGCGCGCGAAAGCCGGGCTCGGTTGCCCGGCTGCCGAATTCCGGGATGTTGGGCACGCCGTTGGGCGTGGTTTCGGCGCGCACCAGATCGAGCGCCCCGACGGCCGGAATGACCACGGCGAACAGGTCCGGCCGTTCGGTCATCGCCCGACCCACCAGGATGCCGCCGGCGCTGATGCCGCCGCTTATGCCGACGCTGCCCAGCACCGGCAATGTGCCTTCGCTCGGAGCGGCGCCGTCCTGGTAGGCCATGCGCAGCAGCCGCTTGACGTTGCCGTCGGGCGAAGGCGTGAAGTAATTGACCGCGTGCGCCTTGCCGGTTTCCTTCTTCAGCACCTCGGGGTCGAACAGCAGCTTCTCGGCCCCGGCGAGGCCCCGGCGCATGTAGAGCTTGAACTGGTCATCCTTGGCACCTCGCCTGTCGTAGAAATAGATTTCGCCCCGCAGCCTCACCAGCCCGGTAACCCGCGCGGTGGTCGCGGCGTCCAGGAGCTCGAGCTTGGCGCGCAGTTCGTCCCGGCCGCTGATGCTTCCCAGCAAGGCGTGGGCGTGGTCGCTGTGGGCCTTCATCCACCCCGCCACCTCCGGCGCCTTGGCGTCCTCTAAGTAGCGGTACGGGTCATCGACAGTCGTGCCGAAGAACACTTCGGGGACATTGTGCACCGGGGCGAGCGGCAGCTCGGTCGCAGCCCAGCCCGCATTGATCGCCACGACCCATAGCGCCAAGCCAGCTGCTGCCGACAGGCGGCGCATCGAAGACCCGATTTCTGTCATTTGAAAACTCCTCTGATATCCAACCGTTACCCCGAAAATTTCGTCCCTGATCTTGCACCATAAGTCGCCAGACTAGTGCTATCGTCGCAACGGCTCGTCACCAAGCCAATTATCGTCAACCTTTGAGAGAGCAATCATGTCGAGACTTTTGACCTACGTGCTGGGCAGCCTGTTTGCGGTAGGCATCATGTTCGCCCAAGTCGCCGTCGCCGCAGACGCGCCCGCTGCCGGCGGCTGCGCCGCGAAGGCTGTCAGCAAGGACGGCAAGCCGCTCGCCGGCGCCGCCAAGGCTTCGTCGATCAAGAAATGCGAGAAAGACGCCCAGGCTGCGATTGCCGCCGACTGCGCCGCCAAGGCCGTCAGCAAGGACGGCAAGCCGCTCGCCGGCGCCGCCAAGGCTTCGTCGATCAAGAAATGCGAGAAGGACGCCGCGGCCGCCAAGTAACCGGCTCTGCGCTGCAGTAAAGATGCCGGCCCTGGGCCGGCATTTTTTTGCCCTGGGAGAGCGCAAAAGGACTTGAGAATCATGGCGTGGTGGTGTTTAATTGTCTTTTAACTATTAGATAAGAGATGGCCTCCTCCAATACGCCGCCGAGTCGGGGCGTTTACGACACCTTGCACATGGGTCGTTCCGGCATGGACCTGTACAGCAGCAGTGTCGGAGCGGCGTTCGTGGATATCAAGGGCTTCTCGGCCTACGTGGGCGGCTCGCCGACCAATACCAGTGTCGGTTGCCGGCGGCTCGGGCTTAATTCGGCGCTGCTCACTGCCTTCGGCAACGACCCGGTG
>JAHYJF010000187.1 GCA_019428955.1 Burkholderiaceae bacterium | reverse complement strand
GGAGTGCGGCCTGGCGGTCGCGCCGTTTGTCGAAATCCACAACGCCGACGACATCGTCGCTGCGCCGGAACAGCTCTTTCCAGGCGTTCTCAAGATCTCGCAGCTGCGGGCCAAGAGCGTTAGACAATCCCTGGTTGCGAACCGCAACGAGGCCCTGAGCGCCTTCGCAGCGATGGGCGCAGTGGACTGCGTGCTCGAGCATCATCTCGGCTCAATCACCGAGCTGTCGGTGGTGGTCGCCCGTGGATTCGACGGCGAGACCGTGCCGTACCCGGTGGCGGAGAACGTCCACGGCAAGGGAATCCTGCTGCGTTCCAGCGCCCCGGCACGAATCGCGGCATCGCTCTCCCGCGAGGCCACCGACGCGGCAGTGCGAATCGCCCATACCATCGAGTACGTCGGCGTGTTGTGCGTCGAGTTCTTCGTGCTCGCCGATGGCTCGCTGGTGGTCAGCGAGCTTTCCCCGCGGCCGCACAACTCCGGGCACTACACCATCGATGCCTGCGTCACCAGCCAGTTCGAGCAGCAGGTCCGGGTGATGGCCGGGTGGCCTCTGGGCGGGACCCAGCAGCACGAGCCGGCGGTGATGATCAATGTGCTGGGCGAATCCTGGTTCGCGGGACCGGACTGGACCAGGCGCGAACCAGACTGGCGCCGCGTTGTCATGCACCCCCGAGCCAAGCTTCACCTTTACGGCAAATCTGATCCGCGTCCCGGGCGCAAGATGGGGCACATCACGGTGATGGGTGATTCGGTCGAACAGGCTGCCGGCCTGGCACAGCGAATCGCCGACGACCTCGGCATCGGTGGCAATCCGCCGGCGTGAACGTGGGCCAGCGCAGCGTAGCGCCACAGCCGCCGGAGGCCAGCGCCGACCAGATTATGGAAGCCGTGCGGCGCCTGCGCGCCGGAGCAGTGGTCGCCTTTCCGACCGAAACGGTCTACGGACTGGGCGCTGACGCCGAGAGCGACGCGGGGATCGCAGCCATCTATCGGATCAAGCGCCGGCCCGCCGGCCACCCGCTGATCGTTCACGTTCCCGATCGTGCCGGCGCTCAATACTGGGCCGAAATCGGCCCGCGCGCCGCGGCGCTGATCGAAGCGTTCTGGCCGGGGCCGCTGACGCTGGTGCTGACACGGCGTCCCGGGGTGGCATCGCTGGCCTGCGGCAAGGAGAGCACGGTCGGGCTGCGCTGTCCCTCTCATCCGGTGGCTCGACGGCTGCTCGCGGCCTTTGTTGCGGCTGGCGGTCACGGCATTGCGGCGCCCTCAGCCAACCTGTTCGGGCGGGTCAGCCCGACCAGTGTCGGGCACGTTTTCGATGATCTGGGGGCCGAAACCCCGCTGGTGCTCGAAGGCGGTGACTCGGAGCATGGCGTCGAATCGACGATCGTCGACCTGAGCCGAGGTTTCCCGGCAATGCTGCGGCCCGGTTCGATCTCGGCGGCCCAGATCGAGGCGGTGCTCCAGGAACCGTTGGAAGCCCCCGGGGCAGCCGGGCCGCGGGTCGCCGGAGCGCTGGCGGCCCATTACGCCACTGCCACCGCGCTCGAACTGGTCGCCCCCCCATCCCTTGCCGAGCGCCTGGCGCAATGCCTCCAGCGCGGCGAGCGGATCGCGGTCTGGTCGCGGGGTGATCCTGATGCTGGCGCGGCAGTGCTCTGGGAGCCGGCGCCGGCCGATCCGGTAGCGTATGCCCGCCGGCTTTACGCCACCCTGCGCCGGCTCGATGGCCAGGGGCTGGCGCGGATCCTGGTCGAGGAGCCACCGGCCGAGCCCCAATGGGCGGCGGTCCGTGACCGCCTGGGGCGGGCCCAGGTTGGTGCCGGCACGCGCTGAGCGCGCTGAACGCCAGGCGGTGCCAGGTACTGTCGCCGGCTCCTAGACGTTGAGATAACGCTCGATCAGCTGCGGGTCGACACGCAACTGGTCACTGTCACCTTGCCAGGCGATCCGACCCTTGTCGAGAATGTAGTGGTGATCGGCGAGCGGCAACAGGGGGCGCAGGTTCTTGTCGATGACGATCATCGCCAGCCCCTCGGCGCGCAGCAGCGCGAGACACCGCCAGATCTCGTTGCGCACCAGCGGCGCCAGCCCTTCGGTCGCCTCGTCGAGGATCAGCAACCTGGGATTGGTCATCAGCGCCCGGCCGATGGCGAGCATCTGCTGCTCGCCGCCCGAGAGCCGGCCGCCGAGCTGGCGCTCGCGTTCCGCCAATCCTGGGAACAGCTCGAAGACGCGGGCAAGGGTCCAGGGGTTGGCGCCGGCATTGCGTTGCGACGCGGTCGCCACCAGGTTCTCGCGCACCGTCAAGGTCGGGAACACTTGTCTGCCCTCCGGCACCAGGCCGACGCCGGCGCGCCCGATCCGGTAGGAGGGTTGCCCGGCCAGAGCCACGCCGGCCAGTTCAATGGTCCCGGCGGTGGGTTTGAGCAGTCCGCTCAGGCACTTGACGGTAGTCGACTTGCCCATCCCGTTGCGCCCGAGCAGAGTCACCAGCTGGCCGGCGGCGACACTGAAATCGATGCCGAACAGCACCTGGCTGCGCCGGTAGCCGGCTTCCAGGGCGCTGACCCGCAGCAGGCTCATGCCAGCAGTTCCTCGTCGCCCAGGTAGGCGCTGCGCACGTCCGGGTTGGCGCGGATATCGTCCGGTTGCCCGCTGGCGATCACCCGTCCGTAGACCAGCACGCTGATCCGGTCGGCGAGCGCGAAGACCGCGTTCATGTCGTGCTCGACCAGCAGCACCGGGTAGCGGCCGCGCAACTGCTGGAGCAGTTCGACCATTGCTTCCGACTCGGCGCCGCTCATCCCGGCAAGTGGTTCGTCGAGCAGCAGCATTTTAGGCTCCAGCGCCAGCGCCATCGCCAGTTCCAGCTGGCGATGTTCGCCGTGGGACATCGACGCCGCGATGGTGTCGCGCTGGGCGCCGATCCCGACGCTTTCCAGCGCCGCCTGGGCCTGGTCGATGAGCCGACGCTCAGTGTGCAACGGGCGCCAGCTGCCGAACGAACTGCCGCTGCGGGCGAGCACCGCCATCGCCACGTTCTCGAGTGCGGTGAAGTGCGGACAGAACTCGGTGATCTGGTAGGAACGGCCCAGGCCGGCGCGGGCGCGCTGGGCGACCGATTGGCGAGTGACGGCACGCCCGCCGATCAGGACCTCCCCGGCGTCGGGCCGCAGTTCGCCGGTGATTTGTCCGATCAAGGTGGTCTTGCCAGCGCCGTTGGGCCCGATCAGAGCGTGAATCTCGCCCGGCAGCAGCGCCAGGCTGACCCCGTCGGTGGCCAGCAGCCCGCCGAAGCGCTTGACCAGGTTCCTGGTCTCGAGCACCGGCGCGACGGCCGCCGCGGCACGGTCCTGGCCCGGATGTCGGCGGGTATCAGTCATCGTGGCGCGCCGCGCGTTCGCGCCTGGTGGCCCAGGCATGAAAAGTTCCGTAGAGCCCGCGCTTGGCGAACAGCACGACGGCGACAATGGCCAAGCCCAGCGGCGCCATCCAGTGCTGGGTAAGAGACGAGAGCATTTCCTCGACCAGCAGCAGCGCCAGGGCTCCGACCAGCGGCCCGATCACCGTGCCCATGCCGCCGAGCACCACCATCACGATCAGCTCGCCCGAGACCGTCCAGGCGCTGTAGGCCGGCGAGGTGTACTCGTTGTGATTGGCCAACATCACGCCGGCAACGGCGGTGCAGCAGCCGGCCAGCACATAGATCGCGAGCTTGTAGCGCAGCGTCGGGAAACCTAGCGCCTTGAGGCGGCGCTCGTTGGCGTGGATGCCGCGCAGGGTGAATCCCAGGCGGGCGTGGACCATGCGCCAGGAGAAGTAGAGCAGCGCCAGCAGCAGTGCCAGGCACAGGTAGTAGAGCACGGTGTTCGAGGCCAGGTCGAACGGCGCCAGCGACGAGCGGGCATCGAGTCGGATGCCATCGTCGCCGCCATAGTTCTTCAGCGATACCCCCAGGTAGTAGAACATCTGAGTGAACGCGAGCGTGATCATGATGAAGGCCATGCCGCTGGTGCGCAGCACCACCAGGCCGGTGGCGAACGCCACCACTGCACCTGCCACGACTGCCACCAGCAGCTGCAGCCAGCCGTTGGTGATCCCGTGGAAGCTCAGGATGCCGACCGCGTAGGCGCCGAGTCCGAGGTAGAGCGCGTGGCCGAAGCTCACCAGGCCGGTGTAGCCGATCAGCAGGTTGAGGCTGCAGGCCGCGATCGCGTAGATCAGGATGCGGCCGAACTGGGTGACGTAGAACGGTTGGGCGACCAATTGTGCATAGACCGGCACCAGCGCGAGCAGCAGCAGCAGGGCGGCAACCAGCCAGGGGCGCGGCGAGTTGAGCGAGATCGGTTCAGGAAACATAGGCTCCTTCCGGGCCTAGCCGTGACGGACCGGGAACAGCCCTTCGGGCTTGAACGCCAGCACCGCCGCCATCAGCAGGTAGATCAGCATCGATGCCAGCGCCGGTCCGGCCGCCTGGGCGAAGCTGGCGCTCATCGCGGCGCTCATCCAGATCGGCAGGAATACCCGGCCCATGGTGTCGACCACGCCGACGATCAGGGCCGCCAGAAAGGCACCGCGGATCGAACCGATGCCGCCGACCACGATCACCACCAGGGTCTGGATCAGGATCGCCTCGCCCATCGCCGCCTGGACCGAGAAGATTGGTCCCGCCATCAGGCCAGCCAGCCCCGCCAGTCCGGCTCCGAGGCCGAAGATCAGCGTGTTGAGCAGGCGGATATTGACGCCCAGCGCGCCGACCATGGCGGCATTGGTCGCGCCGGCGCGGATCAGCATCCCGACGCGGGTGTAGTTGATCAGCCAGTAGAGGAACAGCGCCACCAGCAGCCCCACGGTGATGATCGCCACCCGGTAGATTGGGTAGAACAGGCCACCGAAGTAGACGATTCCCGCCAGCCATGGCGGCGTCTGGGCATAGAGCGGCGAAACGCCCCAGATGATGCGCACCAGTTCGTTGAAGAACAGCACCAGGCCGAAAGTTGCCAGCACTTGATCGAGGTGCTCGCGCTCGTAGAGGCCGGAGAGTGCGACGCGTTCGACCAGCATGCCCAACAGCATCGCGCCCGGCACCGCGACCAGCGCCGCGATCACGAACGAACCGGTGGCGTTGCCCACGGCCGCCGCAAAGTAGGCTCCCATCATATAGAGCGAGCCGTGGGCGAGATTGACGAAATTCATGATCCCGAACACCAGGGTCAGCCCGGCGGCGAGCAGGAACAGCAGCACCCCGAGTTGCAGTCCGTTGAGCAGCTGGGTAAGGAACAGTCCGACAGTCATGCGTAGCCAGGGATCGCGTTGGCACGATGGGCGCGGGTGTCGCCCGACCCATCGCGGTCAGCGTCGAATCACTTCATCGGGCACTGGGTGTAGAAGGCGTCCTTGTAATCCTTGAGCGGGGTCGCCACGGTCTTCAGGGTCATCCGGCCCTGCGCGTCCTTGACCGCCTCGAAAATGTGGAAGTCCTGGATTACGAAGTGGTTGCTGTTGTACTTGTAGTTGCCGCGCAAGGACTTGAAGTCGGCTGCCTTGAGCGCTGCCATGAAGGCCGCCTTGTCGTCGACCTTGCCACCGACCTTGCGAATCGCCGAGTCAAGCAGCAGCGCCGCGTCGTAGGACTGGGCCGCGTACTGCGAGGGGATTCGCTTGTACTTGGCTTCAAAGTCCTTGACGAACTTCTGGTTGACGGCGTTGGGGAAATCCGGACCCCAGAAACTGCCCGCGATGACGCCGATGGCGGCATCACCCATTGCCGGCAGGCCGATGCCGTCGGCGGTCGAGGCGGTCAGCAGGGCAATCTTGCCCTTGAGACCCGACTGGTTCCACTGCTTGATGAAGTTGATGCCCATGCCGCCAGGCAGGAACGCGAAGACAGCCTGGGGCCGGCCTGCCGCAATCTGGGCGATTTCGGCCGAGTAGTCCTGGGTGCCGAGAGCTGGCCACAATTCACCGGTGGTGGGGGTGGTGTAGTTGCGCCTGAAGCCCGCGACGAAGTCCTTGCCGGCCTGGTAGTTGGGCGCGATGGTCATGACTTTCTGGTAACCCTTGTCGGCAGCGTAGCGGCCGACGACCTCGGGTTGCTGGCCGCCTTCCCAGGAAGTCGAGAAGAAGTAAGGCGAGCACTTGGCCCCGGCGATCGGGGATGGCCCGGCGTTGGAACCGATCAGGAACACCTCCTGGTCGGTGACCTTCTTGTGGATCGCCATCATGATGTTGGAGAAGGTGATGCCGGTGATGATCTGAACCTTCTCCTTCTCGATCATCTTGTCGACGACCTGCACCGCGATTTCGGGCTTGAGTTGGCTGTCTTCGCGCAGAACCGTCACCGGGGCGCCGCCAAGCTTGCCGCCGTTGCTCTCGACCACCAGCATGAAGGCGTCGTACTGGTCCTGGCCCAGCGGTCCCTGCGGCCCCGAGAGCACGCCCATGAAGCCGATCTTGATCTCGGCCTGGGCAAGACCGGGCGCGGCCAGCGCCCCGATCACCGCTGCTGCGGTGAGGGCAAGTCTCAACCTGCTGTTCATATTCTGTCTCCTGGTTATGGTGCGAACCTAATTCATCACGGTCATTTGCCTTGGCGCTTGAGCCCGCAGTACTGGTTCGCTAGCGCGAGTCTATGTTAAATGTCGCTGCGCGACCATCACCGGGGTCAATCGGCGCGGTGGCGAAGCGCGCCCAGGAAAGCGATGATTTCACTGGCGGTGCGTTCCGGTTGCTCGAGATGGGGACTGTGGCGCGCGCCTGGGATCGCCACCGCGCGGGCGTTGGCCGCCAGTTCGGCGACGCGCTCGATCTGGCGCAAGGTGCCGTACTGGTCCTCCGTGCCCTGCAGGGCGAGCACCGGACAGCGCACCTGCGCCACTTCGGCCTCGATGTTCCAGCTCAGGAACTCGGGCGAGAGCCAGATATCGCTCCAGGTTCGGAAGGTAAGTTGGGGATCGCGGTGGTAGCGCCCCAGCGCACGCGCCAGGCGACCGTCGGGGAAGGCGGCGGTGGTCGCCGCGATCGATTCGATGCACACCGGTTCGACGAACAGGTGGGGCGCGATCGCGACCACCGCGACGATTGTCGGCATTGCCCCGGAGTCGCCCGCGGTGGCGGCGC
>JAHYJF010000186.1 GCA_019428955.1 Burkholderiaceae bacterium | reverse complement strand
TTCAATCGCTGGGAGGCGATGCAAAGCCTCGCGCTGCGCGCGGTGCTTGCCGTCGTGGACGGAAGCGCGCCGCGCCAGAGCGCAGCCGCGCTGGTTGAGGCCTGGCGGCGGGGAGTCAGCGACGAAGCGCTCGACCCCGCCTATCGCGACCAGCTGATCGCTCTGCCGCCCGAGGCCGTGATTGCCGAACACGTCGCAGTGATCGATCCGGTCGCACTGCGCCAAGCCCGCAACGCGCTGCGCCTTGAACTTGCCAGCGCGCTCTCACCACTGTGGCCGCAGCTTTGGCAAGACCTGCGCGACCCGGGCCCGTATCGCCGCGACGCGGCCGGCAACGCGCGCCGCGCACTACGCAATACTGCCCTTGCCTACTGGGTGGCGACCGGCCGGCAGGAAGCGTTTGCCGCGGCTGACGCGCAGTTCCGCACGGCCGACAATATGACTGACCGCGCCGCCGCCCTTCAGGCGCTCGTCAACAGCGCGGCGGCCCAACGCGATCCGGCGTTGGCGGCGTTCGCGGAGGAATTCCACGACGAACCGCTGGCGCTGGACAAGTGGTTCGCGATGCAGGCGACGATGCACCGCCAGGGCGGTGAGCCGCCGGTGCTCGAGCGAGTCCGCGATCTGCTCCGGCACCCCGCCTTCTCGCTGCGCAACCCCAACCGGGTGCGCTCGCTGATCGGCAGCTTCTGCCACGGCAACGCCGCCGAGTTCCACGCCGCCGACGGTTCGGGCTACGAGTTCTGGATCGAGCAGGTGCTGGCCCTGGACGCGATCAACCCGCAAGTCGCGGCGCGCATCGCCCGCGCCTTCGAACGCTGGCCCAAGTACACGCCCGAGCGCCGGCACGCGATGCGTTCGACGCTGCTGTTAGTCGCCGACCAGGCCGAACTCTCAGCCGACGTTCGCGAAATTGTCGACCGTTCGCTGGCCCAATGAAACCCACTTCCAAGCCCATTCCCGCCGGGAGCCCAAGATGACCTCACCAGTAAGCCTGACCCAGTACCTGATCCTGAAGCAGCGCGAGAAGGGACTGATTCCTGGTGAACTGCGGCTGCTCATCGAGGTCGTGACCCGCGCCTGCAAGCGCATCAGCATTGGGGTCAGCAAGGGCGCCCTGGGCGGCGTTCTGGGTGACAACGGAACCGAGAATATCCAGGGTGAGTCGCAGCGCAAGCTCGACGTGATCGCCAACGAGACCTTGCTCGAAGCCAACGAATGGGGCGGACACCTGGCGGCGATGGCCTCCGAGGAGATGGACCACTCCTACACCATCCCGAACCGCTATCCCAAGGGCGAATTCCTGCTGCTGTTCGACCCGCTGGACGGATCGTCGAACATCGATGTCAACGTCTCGGTGGGAACGATCTTCTCGGTGCTGCACCTCCCCGAGGGCGTCACCGTACCGCGGGAGGAAGACTTCCTGCAGGCTGGCGTACGCCAACTCGCCGCCGGTTATGCAATCTACGGCCCATCGAGCCAGCTGGTGCTGACCGTCGGCGACGGCGTTGCCTGCTTCACGCTCGACCGCGAGGCCGGCAGCTGGACCCTGACTGAAGACCAGTTGCGCATTCCCGAGACCACCCGCGAGTATGCGATCAACGCTTCCAACCAGCGCCACTGGGAAGCTCCGGTGCAGCGTTACATCAGCGAACTTCTGGCCGGAGCTGACGGCCCGCGCGGAGAGAACTTCAACATGCGCTGGGTCGCATCGATGGTTGCCGACGTGCATCGCATCCTGACCCGCGGCGGGATCTTCATGTATCCGCGTGACGCCCGCACCCCGGACCGCATCGGCAAGCTGCGGTTGCTCTACGAAGCCAACCCGATGTCGTTCATCGTCGAGCAGGCCGGCGGCGCAGCCACCAACGGCTACCAGCGGATCATGGAGATCGAGCCCCAGGCGCTGCACGAGCGGGTGGCGGTGTTCCTGGGCTCGAAGGAAGAAGTCGAGCGGGTCACTTCCTACCACCGCGGCGGCTGACCGGAGCAACTGGACGCGGCTTGCCGGGTGCAGGCTTGCCGGGTGCAGGCTTGCCGGGTGCGGGCTTGCCGGGTGCAGGCTTGCCGGCTTCCGGTTCGCCCAGGTCCTTGGCTACCATCCACAGCGTCGGGTCGTCGGGGTCCGGGGTGACCTGGAACTCGAGGTGGCGCATCAGCCCGAGCATCGCGCGGTTGGCCCGCAGGACCACCCCTTGCATCTGGCGCAGGTCCTTGTCGCTGGCCGCCTCGATCAGCGCCTTCATCATCTGCGAGCCCAGGCCAAAGCCCTGGTAGGCGTCCGAGATCGCCACCGCGAACTCGCAGGTCTCGCGATCGGGGTTCAGCAGGTAGCGAACGACCCCGATGATGCGCTCGGGCACGCCCGCTGGCGGCGCGCTCACTGCGCCGTCGGCGCCAATCACGGCCACTAGCGCAAGCTCACGATCGTAGTCGATCTGCGTGTAACGCGCCATCATCTTTGGGCTAAGCTCGCTTATCGTCGAGATAAACCGAAAATATCGCGACTGTTCCGAGAGCGAGCGCATGTGCTGCTGGAGAGCCTCGGCATCCTCGGCCCGGATCGGCCGTAAGCGGCACGACTTGCCATCGCGCAAGGCCAGCTCGCGGACCATGTGGGCCGGATAGGGCAGGATCGCCATGTGCGCGTAGCGGCCACGGCCTACAACGGCCTCGGGCTCATTGGAGAGCACCACGCGGGCGTCGACTGCCACCGCGCCGTGCATGTCCACGATGATCGGATTGATATCCATCTGCGAAATCACCGGAATCTCGCAAACCATTTCCGAGACCCGCATCAGGATCGTCTCGAGAGCGGCGATGTCGGCCGGCGGCGCCCCGCGGAATTCCCCCAGCAGCCGCGCGACCCCGGTGCGTTCGATCATGCGCCGCGCCAGGAAGCGGTTGAGCGGCGGGAACTCGAGGGTGGCATTGCGCATCCATTCGATCATGGTGCCGCCCGCGCCAAAGGCGATTACCGGCCCGAACAGCGCGTGGGTCATCACTCCGACATAGAGTTCGCGGCCGGTGCGCACCTGACACATCGCCTGCACGGTGATACCGGCGATCTGCGCCTCCGGCGCCGCGGCCCGCACCGATTTTAGTATCCGTTCGTACTGGACCCCGAGCTCCGCGGAGTTGCGCACGTCGAGCACCACCCCGCCGACATCGCTCTTGTGGGTGATGTCGACCGAGGCGATCTTCAGTACCACCGGGTAGCCGATCCCGGCCGCAATCTCCTCGGCCTTGGCCACGCTTTCGGCGAGATAGGTCCTGGTCACCGGAATCTCGAAGGCTTCGAGCAGCGACTTGGACTCACGCTCGGTCATCACCGTGCGCCCGCGGGTCAGAACTCCGGCGACCAGAGCACGTGCGCCCTCGAGATCGGGGGCCGACTCGCCCGAGAGCGAACCAGGCATCTGCTGGAGCAGGAGCTGGTTGTCGTGGAAGGTCGCCACGTTGAGGTAGGCATCGACCGCCGCCTCCGGGGTGCGGAACACCGGAATTCCCGCCCGGTCGAGCCGCATCCGCCGCTCCCGCGCGGCGGTATCGCCCAGCCAGCAGGCGAAGAGCGGCCGCGACAGGGTTGGCGCGATCCGCGCGATCCGGTCGGTAATGCCATCGCCGTCGATGCCCAGTCCCGGCGCCAGCAGTGCCAGGATCGCGTCGACGCTGGAATCCGCGGCGATGGCGCGCACCGCACGCTCCCATTGGTCGGAGTTGGCGTCGATGTCGAGGATCAGCGGGTTGCCGGGCTTGACGCCGGGCAGCGCAGCGGCGATCGCTGCCACGCTCTGCTTGGAAAGCCCCTCGACCGTGACCCGGCGCAGCACCGCCTGGTCGATCCCCAGCACCGCCGGCCCGTAGCCGTTGGAAATCAGCGCGAGGCGCTTGCCGATCGGCCAGTGGCGAGTCGCCAGGTAGCGTGCAGCGGTGAACATCTGGGTGAACAGGTTGATCTGAACGGCGCCGGCGCGGCGCAGAGCCGCGGCGTAGACCGCGTCGCTGCCGCAGATCGCGCCTGAGTGGGTCAGCGCCTGATGCGGCGGCAAGTCGCTGCGCCCGCCGCGCAGCACCACCACCGGCTTGATGGTCGCAAGGGAGCGCAACGCGCTCATGAACGCCCTGCTGCGTTGGACCGCGCCGAGGTAGACCACCACGGCCCGGGTGCGCCCGTCGTTGGCCAGGAAGTCGAGCACGTCGGGCAACTCGACGTCAATCTCTGCGCCCAGGGCAACAATCAGCGAAAACCCGATCGAGGTGTCGCCGGCCCAGTCGACGATCGAAGCGCTGAGCGCTCCCGACTGGCTGACCACGGCGACGTTGCCGGCGACCGCGAGCGGCCCCGCTCGCCCGATGTTGAGCCGCCGCGCCGGACGCTGGAAGCCGAAACGCCCGGGCCCGAGCAGGCGCATGCCGAAGCGGCGCGCAACTTCCATCCAGGCTTCGCGGCCCCGGTGCTCCGATGGCCGCAACAACAGGATCGCGGCCTTGGCACCGGCATAGCCGACGATCTTGAGCGCCCTTTCCACCTGGTCGGCCGGGACATCGATGACGCCGAGATCGATGCTGACGTCAATCTTATCGCGCTCGTCTCGATGTGACCCCACAACGCAGAAATGGACCGGGATCCCGCAGCCCAGCAGGTCCTGGCGCATCGCTTCATGCCAGCCGCTGGGCGGGCCGTCGCGGTGCACTACCAACATCGAGGTCGGATCGAAGAGCGGGGCAAGATAGTGGCGTTGTTCCATGGCTCGTTGCTACTCAGTCAATTTCGAGCAGTGCGCGCAGGTGCGCCTCGACGCTGCGCGCCAGTGCCGGCAGGTGGTAGCCGCCTTCGAGCAGCGAGACGACGCGGCCTTGCGAGAACTCGTTGGCAACCTCCACCACCTGCCTGGTCACCCAGCGGTAGTCGTCTTCGCGCCAGCCAAGACGGCTGATGTCGTCGTCGCGATGGGCGTCGAAACCGGCGGAAATAAAGATCATCTCGGGCTCGAACTTGCGCAGCAGCGGCAGCCAATGTTCGGTGACCGCGGCGCGCAGCGCCGTGCCATCCGAATAGGGCTGGAGGCCGACGTTGCACATGTTGCTGCCGCGCGGTTCGTCGCCGGAATTCGGATAAAGGCCTTGTTCGAACGAAGAGACCATGAAGATGCGCTCGTCGTTGGCGACGATGTCCTCGGTGCCATTGCCGTGGTGAACGTCGAAGTCGACGATGGCGACGCGATCCAGGCCCAGCACGTCGAGTGCATGGCGGGCCCCGATCGCAACGTTGTTGAAGAAGCAAAAGCCCATCGCCTGGTTACGCTCCGCGTGGTGCCCGGGCGGTCGCACCGCGCAGAAGGCGCGCTTGTAACCCTGGAGCGCGACCAGCTCGGAGCCGAGCACCGCGGCACCAGCGGCGTGCAGCGCCGCCGACCAGGTGTGCGAATTCATCGAGGTATCGGGATCGACCGCGGCATAGCCGCTTTCGGGCGCGAGGCCGTGGAGCTCGTGGTAATGGCGGGCATCATGGGCCCGTGTTATCTGTTCCGCGGTCGCTTCCGGCGCATCAAAAGGGGTCATGAGGTTGAGCAAAGCCTCAGCCAGCAGGCGATCCGTAATCGCGGCCAGGCGCTCCGGACACTCCGGGTGCCAGAAACCCATTTCGTGCAGCATTGAAGACGGGTGAGTGATGTAGGCTGTATGCATCGTTGACTCGCTCACTCCTGCGCGGTGGTGTATACCTGAGCTCAACCATTGCGACAATGCCAACGCCCGCAAACACGCCATTGGCCGGCGCCTGGAATAGAGTAACGGATTTCGTCTGCCTCAATAGCCCTGAGCCATGAAGACCCTGAAGATTATCGCCGGCCTGATCGGGCTGCTCGTGATCCTGGCCGTCGCCGGCACCGCCTACGTCGCCGCCACCTTCGACCCCGACACCCAGCGCGCCAGGATCATTGAACTGGTCAAGGAAAAGACCGGGCGGCAACTGCGCATCGACGGCGACTTCAAGCTCACTTTCTTTCCCCGCCTGGGCGTGGTCCTGGGCGGGGTCGCACTCTCCGACCAACCGGCGCCCGCCGCGCGAGCGCAAGCCGGAGCCAAGCCGGGACAATTTCTGCAGGTCGACTCGGCCCGTGCGTCGCTGCGCATCATGCCGCTGCTCACCGGCAGATTCGCCGCCGACCGGGTCGTGCTGAGCGGCCTTAGCGGCGAGTTCGTCAGGCGCCGCGACGGCAGCACCAATTTCGACGACCTGTTGGGCACGCCATCGGACAGCGGCAAGAAAGCGAGTGACGCCGCTGACGAGAGCAGCGCTGCGCTGGCGATTCCGGCCGTTGACGTTGCCGGATTGGAAATCAGCGGCGCGAATATTGGCTGGCGTGACGAGCGCAATGGCTCGGCAATCCGCCTCAGGGACCTGTCGGTGCAGACCGGCCGTATCGCCGCGGCGGTGCCCGGCCAGTTGAGCGTGCGAACTCGAATCGAATCCAGCCAGCCGGCGCTCGCGCTGCAAGCCGAGCTGCTGACCAACTACATCTTCGATCCCGCTACCCGCTCCCTGAATCTCACGGGATTCACCGCTCAGTTGCGCGGCGACGCGCCCGGGCTCAGCGGCCTGGACCTCAACTTCTCAAGCATCGAGGCCCACTTCGACGGCGCCGCGCGGCGGGCTGACCTGAAAATGCTGCGCCTGGTGGCCCGCGATGCCGCCGGACTCACGGCCACGATGACCATGCCGCGACTAAGCGTCGCCCCCGGACTGCTCGAGGGTGAGCCCGCGGCCCTGGCGGTGCAGATCGAACGCCCCGGTCGCAAGCTCATGGCCCAGGTGTCGCTATCGGCTCCGCTGATGCGCGCGGGCAAGCTTGCTTTCGAGGAACTCACCGGGAAGCTCCAGGTTTCCGGACCGGACTTGCCATCCGCCGGAGTGGCGCTCGATTTCGCCGGGAATGCCGGACTCGACTGGGGCAAGGAACTGGGCAACGCACAGCTCAGCGCCCGGCTCGACGAGTCAACCCTGAAGGCCAAGCTGCGTTCGCGCGGCTTCAGTCCAATCGTGCTCGACGTAGAGGTGAACGTCGACCGGATCGATCTCGACCGCTACTTCCCCGCCCAAAGCGCGACCACGTCCGACAAGGCCCCCGCCGATACTCCGATCGACCTGCGCGCGCTCGC
>JAHYJF010000185.1 GCA_019428955.1 Burkholderiaceae bacterium | reverse complement strand
GCGGCAGGCGGAGGCGGGCCTCAACCCCTTCGAGCAAACAGCCCTGCCGTATCTCCGAGGTCGAACGCTCGACTATGGTTGTGGCCTCGGCAACCTCGCTCTCGCTGCGGCGCGACGCGGCTGTTCGGTGGTCGCACTTGACGCAAGTCACACCGCGATCGAGCATCTGCGAGATATTGCCCAGGAGCAGGCGCTGCCGATCGAGGCGGCGGAGGCTGACTTGCGAAACTATGAGCTTGCCGAGGAATTCGACACGATCGTATCGATCGGCTTGCTGATGTTCTTCGACTGCGATACGGCCTTTCGCCAACTGCGGGTCTTGCAATCGCACTTGCGCGCCGGCGGTGTGGCGGTCATCAACGTGTTGGTCGAAGGAACTACGTACCTCGACATGTTTGATCCGAGGAGCCATTGCCTGTTTTCGCGCGACGAAATGCTCTTGCGCTTCCAAGGCTGGGAGATCCTGCATTCCGAGCATCAGGACTTCGCTGCCCCAAGAGAGCAGGTGAAGTCATTCGTCACACTGGTGGCACGAAAGCCGCACTAGGGTTCACCCGCGCCGGTTCAGCGCGAGACTTTGGGTCGCCCGTCCGATCAGTCCGTGCGTGTCGTAGAGCGCGGATTCCGCGAGTCCGCAGCCGTGCGGGCCAAGATAGGTGCGCGCATCGAGGCAGATCCATTCGCCCCGCGGGCGGCGCAAGAGGTTGATGGTCAGATCTGAATTGACGAAACTGTAGGAGCGCGGATCAAGAATTGCGCTGATGCCGTTGCCCGAGTCGGCGGCAACCGCGACGCGCTGGTAGGAGCTGGGCGATTCATCGCGCAGAGAAATGGCCGGAGTTGCGCCCGACATAGTCGGTAGCTACCTCGACGGCCAGCTCGCCGACCGGCACTGGCCGCAGCAGGTTGGAGGTCAGTCGCGAGACATGGGTCAAGCCGCTCTCGAGGGCGCGACGCTCGATCGCGTGGCACACCAGTGCGGTGGGTGGCCCGGCGTGTTGGTGCTCGGGGTGCCAGGGGCCGCGCGTCAAAGCGGTGGCGCGAAAGGCTCCATCGTCGAGCAACTCGTAGGCGCTGGTGGGCATGGACTGAAATTATTTTTGTCGCGGAAGCGAATTGATTGTAGCGCTGCGCGATGAGGTTGGCGGAGCGAATGATGACGCGGTGCCAGGCACCTGACTATGTGCCGGAAGGTAGATCACAAAAGGCAGAGTTCGAGCGCCGGTTGTGGCAAGATTGACCCGCCGCGGATCAACCATCACAGGAGTGATCAGGATGACAAGCAACAAGCGATGGCAGTATCGTCCGCCCGGTTCGAACTGGGGCGATTTCGGCCCTGATGACCAATGCGGCCGGATGAACCTGCTGACCCCGGAGAAGGTGCGCCAGGGCATGGCCGAAGCGCGTGAGGGCTTGAGTTTCTGCCTGAGCCTGCCGCTCGACTACCCCGGCGGCAATCTGCTCAATCCGCGCCGCATGCCGCCCGTGCTGCGGCCCACGCTGCGTGATGGCCAACCCAATCTGAACTACCCGCTGGAACGCGATAACCCCGATTGCACCGATGTGGTCAGCGACGATCTGGCGGTATTGCATCTGCAGTATTCGACCCAATGGGACGGGCTGGCTCACATTGGCCAGATGTTTGACGCCGACGGCGACGGGGTGCCCGAGGCCGTCTACTACAACGGCTATCGTGCCGGCATCGACGTGATTGGTCCGCATGATGGCGCCGACGGTGGCGTGTTCGACAACAACGCGATCGGCCGGCACTCGAGTTCGGGGGCCAAGGCGCTCGGCATCGAGAAGATGGCTGAGCGCTGCGTGCAGGGCCGCGCCGTGATGATCGACCTGCATCGTCACTTCGGCGGGCAGCGTACGCTGGTCGGCTACGAAATGCTGATGCAGGTGCTGGAATCAGATCGCATCGCAGTGGAGAGCGGCGACATGGTGTGCCTGCACACCGGTTTTGCCGCCATGGTCCTCGCGATGAACCGCTCGCCTAACGTCCATGCGCTGGAGAACAGTTGCGCGGTTCTGGACGGGCGCGACGCTCGGCTGCTGCAATGGATCAGCGACTCCGGACTGGCAGCGCTGATCGCCGACAACTATGCGGTCGAGGCCTATCCTGCCAGCAGCCACCCGGCGCCCTGCGCCGCCTTGCCGCTGCACGAGCATTGCCTGTTCAAGCTGGGAGTGCACCTGGGTGAGCTCTGGCACCTGACACCCCTGGCCGAATGGCTGCATGCGCACCAGCGCAACCGTTTCCTGTTGACGGCGCCCCCGCTGCGTTTGCCGGGGGCCATCGGGTCTCCGGCGACTCCAATTGCGACAGTTTGAATTGACGCGTGTGACCGGCGCCCGCGGCCCGGTGAAGCCGGGCGCGGTCCTGGCCTTGCCGCTCTCGGTGCCGAGCGTGCTGATTGCCAACATCAAGCCCGAGCACAGCATAATCGCTGAATACATTGAGTAGATTCAGCCAGATACATTGAGTAGATTCAGTCAGATCTCCCGGGTACGGTGTCCCGGAGGGCGATCGGCTGGTTCTTCAACCCGGGGAATAGATGGCCAGGGCCAAGAAGACAACCACCGCGCAGGAGCTGTCGAGCGGTGCCGCCGCCGCAGGGCGCCAGGATGGGCGCTTCTACCACTGGGAGGGCGACGTCCTGATCGTCAATATCCTCGGCACCCCGTCGGCGCGCATGGACAAGATCGGCAAGCCCAAGGACAAACAACTGAAGGTGTCGGTGACCGCCGATCCGGTGGGTGGCAAGGCCACCGATCATATGGTGAAGTTCCTGGCCAGGGAGTTCGGCGTCAGGGTCAGCGACGTCGAAGTGGTGTTCGGACGCATGAGCGTCAACAAGCAGCTGCGTATTGCCAACCCGACCAAATTCCCGCGAGCCTTCAAGCTCGGGAAATGAACGCCAGGCAGTGACTTAGGCACCGGTCGGGATTTCAAGGTTGTCGATCAGCCGGGTGGCTCCGAGCGTGGCCGCACCGAGCACCACCAGCGGTTCCTTGCCAGAAATCTTGCCCGGCGCGTGGGGAATACCGAGATCGGTCTGGCGGCGAATCGCCACGTAGTTCGGGCGCCAGCCGCGCCGCTCCAGCGTCTGCAGCGCGGCGGCCTCGAGTGCCGGCCAATCGCCGGCGCCGGCCTGCACCGCCGCCGCGATGCGCCGCAGCTCGGCGATAAGCGCCGGGGCCTCGCTTCTTTGCGCGGCGTTCAGGTAGCCGTTGCGCGATGACAGCGCGAGACCATCGGCGGCGCGGGTCGTCTCGCCGGCAACTATCTCCACCAGCAGGGCCAACTGCCGGACCATCTCACGGACTACCAGCAACTGCTGGTAGTCCTTCTTGCCGAAGACCGCAACGCACGGCCCGACGCAGTTAAGCAGCTTGAGGACCACGGTGCAGACACCGGTAAAGAATCCTGGCCGGAATTGCCCTTCGAGAATGTTCGCCAGCGCAGCCGGCGGCTGCACGGTGTAGCTCTGGGGCTGGGGATAGAGTTCAAACTCCGGGGGCGCGAACAGGAGCTCGCAGCCGGCGCCTTCGAGCAGTTCGCAATCGCGCTCAAAGGTGCGCGGGTAGGTATCGAAATCTTCGCTGGGCGAGAACTGCAGCCGATTTATGAAGATGCTGCTGACCACGGGGGATGCGGCCTGGGCCGCGAGACTGAGCAGCGACAGGTGGCCGTCGTGCAGGTTGCCCATGGTCGGCACGAAGGATACCCGCGCAGTCCCGGCGAGTGCGAGACGCAGTTCGGCGATGGAACGGACAACGCGCAAGTCAAATACTCCCGGTGTGGGGAGCGTCGGCAGCCGCGAGCGCGCTCATTGCACCCGCTGCACCACCACGCAGCCGATCGAGTAGCCGGCGCCAAACGAGCAGATCACCCCGATGTCGCCGGCCGTGAGGCCCTCGCCGTGACGGTGGAATGCAATGATCGATCCCGCCGACGCGGTGTTGGCGTATTCGTCGAGAATCACCGGGGCGCGTTCCCGACCGGGATTGGTGCCCAATAACTTGCGAGTTATGAACAGGTTCATGTTCAGGTTCGCCTGGTGCAGCCAGTAGCGCCTGACGGACTGCGGGTCGATGCCCAATTGCGCCAGGTGGCTGCCGATATGCTCGACCACCATCGGACAGACTTCCTTGAACACCTTGCGCCCCTCCTGCACGAAGAGCTGGTCGGGGGCGTTGCGGTCGACATCCTCGCAGCGCCCCAGGAACCCCGCGTTGTTGCGGATGTTGTTGGAGAACTTGGTCGCGAGCTTGGTGCCGAGGATGTCGAAGCGCGCGCTGACGCGCGCCCTGGCGGCGTCCTCGAGCACCACTGCGGTGCAGACATCGCCGAAAATGAAGTGGCTGTCGCGGTCGCGCCAGTCGAGGTGCGCCGAGGTGATTTCGGGACTGACCACCAGCGCCGCGCGGGAGGTGCCGGAGCGGATCGCGTTGGCGGCCTGTTCGATGCCGAAGGTCGCCGACGAACAGGCGACGTTCATGTCGTAGGCATAGCCCGAAGCGCCCAGCGCCTGCTGGAGCTCGACTGCCATTGCGGGATAGGCGCGCTGCATGTTGGCGCAGGCGATGATCACGAGATCGATGTCGGCGGCCTCGCGCCGGGCCATCGCCAGCGCGTCGCGCGCGGCTCCCAGGGCGATCTCGACTTGCAGCGACAGTTGGTCATTGGGGCGCGGCGCGAAGTACGGGCGCATGCGCTCGGGGTCGAGCACGCCGCGGCGATCGATGACATAGCGCTGGCGAATTCCCGAGGCCTTCTCGATGAACTCGACGCTCGAGGGCTCCAGGGCGACGGCGGCGCCGCTGGCGATGGCAGCGGAATTGCGCTCGTTCTGGATCCTGACGTATTCGTTGAACGAAGCCACCAGCTCGTCATTGGTGATGACCTCGGGGGCGTTCCACAGGCCGGTGCCGGTGATGGCTGCAACGACAGGATTTGGCGTCATGGTGTTCGGTACTCCCGGGAATGCAGGCGCCGCTGCCGGGCTTCCAAGCGTCCCGACGCTGGCATGGGCGCCCATTGTACGGCAGCAAGTCGCGGGAATACTTACCGGTGGCGGTGATTACGGTCCCGGGTCAGGCGATCGGGGGAGGGCGCGCTTCCCCGGTGCCGGAACTGGGCAGAAAGTGCGCAGTATGGTCGGCAATCATCCCTTCCTCGTCGGTCGGAATGACCCATGCCTGCACCCGTGAGCCGGATTTGGTGAGGCATGCCGGTCCGGCCCCGTCATAGGAGCCGTTGGCAGCCCGGTCTGGTTCGACCCCGAGCCAGCCCATCCCGGCGAGAATGCGTGCGCGGATCGGCGCGGCGTGCTCCCCAATGCCGGCGGTGAACACGATGCCGTCGATTCCTTCAAGTACGGCTGCGAGGGCGCCGATTTCACGCTGGACCCGGGCGACGAAAAAGTCGACTGCTTCACGGGCGCCGCTCGTCGTGCTCGCGAGCAGCAGGCGCATGTCGGCACTCACTCCTGAGAGCCCCTTCAACCCGGATTCGCGATAGAGCAGATCGGCCAGCTCAGCCGCGTCGAGCCCTTCGTTCTGCAGCAGCCACAGCAGCACGCTGGGGTCGACACTGCCGGAGCGGGTCCCCATCGGCAGGCCGTCGAGCGGCGAAAATCCCATGGTCGAACTCACCGAGCGTCCGGCGCGCAGGGCGCACAGCGAGGCGCCATTGCCCAGATGGGCTACCACCGTGCGACCGCTGGCAAGGACGGGCGCAACCAGTGGCAACTGGGAGGCGATGTACTGGTAGGAAATGCCGTGGAATCCGTAGCGGCGAATTCCCCGGTCGTAGAAGGAACGCGGCAGCGCGTAGACGTCCTCGACAAAATCATGGGTGCGATGGAAGGCCGTGTCGAAACAGGCCACCTGCACGGCTTGCGGAAAGGCGCTGCGGGCGGCCCGAATGCAGGCAACATTGTGGGGCTGGTGAAGCGGCGCCAGGGATATCAGCGCGTCGAGTTGCGCGAGGACGTTCTCGTCTACTGCTGCCGGGGCGCTGAATTGCGCGCCACCATGGACGACGCGGTGTCCGACGCCACCTATCAGCATCCCCGGCACCGCTGCGCGCAACGCCGCCAGCGCATGTTCGAGCGCGGCGTGAGTGTCGGCCATTTGGCCCAGTTCGCGGGGCGGGGCGATATCGCGACCGTGGCGATCGCGCACCTGCAGCAGTCCCTGTCCGCCGGGCCCGTCGATGCCGCCGCGCACCGCCAGGCGCAGCGCCGGGCCGGCACCGCTTTGCCCCGGCCTGCCGCTCGCGGCGATTTCAAAGAGTGCGAACTTTAGCGAGGACGATCCGGCGTTCAGCGTCAGCAGGTGCTCGCTCATCGCCCGGAGCCATCCTGGTCTTGGATCTCGGCGGGCGCGACCAGCTCTCTTACGGCACTTACACCGGTCTTGGTCCAGTGCACATAGAGGTGGGCCAGGGCGCATGACATCAGCCGGCTCTGCGCGTCGTCAGCCCGGCTGGTGAGGATGATGGGCACGCTCGCCCCCAGGACCAGCCCGGCGGCCAGGGCGCTCGCCACGAAGGTGAGTTCCTTGGCCAGCATGTTGCCGGCTTCCATGTTCGGGACGATCAGCACCTGGGCGTGCCCCGCCACCAGTGACTGGATGCCCTTGGAGCGCGCAGCCTCGAGGTTGACCGCGTTGTCCATCGCGAGCGGGCCGTCAACGATGCCGCCGACGATCTGGCCGCGCTCGGCCATCTTGGCGAGCACCGCGGCGTCGATCGTTGAGGGGATGGCGGGGTTGACGGTCTCGATCGCCGAGAGGATCCCAACCTTTGGCACCGCAATGCCGCAGGCCCGTGCCAGGTTGATCGCGTTCTGGGTGATGTCGGCCTTGGCTGCGAGGTCGGGGGCAATATTGATCGCCGCGTCGGAAATGAAGAGCGGATGCTCGAGCCCTGGCGTGTCCATCACGAACACGTGGCTGATCCGCCGACCGCTGCGCAGCCCGCCATCGCGGCGCACCACTTCGGCGAGCATCACGTCGGAATGCAGGTGGCCCTTCATCAACGCTGCCACGGAGCCGTCGCGTGCCATCCGGACCGCGGTTGCCGAGGCCGTGAAATCGCTGTCGGCATCGACTCGCTGGAATTGCGACAGGCCGGCGCCGAGTGTTGCGGCGGCGGCGTCAATGCGACGGCGGTTGCCAATGAGTATCGGCTCGATCAGACC
>JAHYJF010000184.1 GCA_019428955.1 Burkholderiaceae bacterium | reverse complement strand
CCCCGCCTCAATCATCGTGCTGGACAAGGCGCAAGCCCGGGCCGACCGCTCCGTCTTCATGATCGATGCCTCAAAGGGCTTCCTCAAGGACGGCCCCAAGAACCGCCTGCGCGAGCGCGACATCCACAAGATTATTGACGCCTTCACCAGAAGCCAGACCATCCCCGGCTTTTCCCGCCTCGTTCCGTTCGCAGAGATCACCCGCAACGACTTCAACCTGAACATCCCCCGCTACATCGACGGGTCTGACCCCGAGGATCTGCAGGACATCACCGCCCACCTGCACGGCGGCGTGCCGGAGCGGGACATCGACGCGCTGGGCGATTTCTGGGCGGTCATGCCCACCCTGCGCGCCACGCTGTTCGGCCCGAACCCGCGCAAGGGCTATGCCGATCCGCTGGTCACGCCCGATCTTGTCCGGGCGACCATTCGCAACCATGCGGATTTCGCAGCCTTCCGCGCGCAGGTCACCGCCATCCTGAACGGCTGGATCACCGCCAACGCCCCCCTCCTGATGGGCATCAAACAGGGCGACCACCCGCGCGACCTGATCCACACGATTGCCGAGGATATGCTGACCCGCTTCGACGCCGCCCCGCTGGTCGACAAGTATGAGGCCTATCAGCGCCTGATGTCCTATTGGGCCGCCACCATGCAGGACGATGTGTTCATCATCGCGGGCGGCGGCTGGCTGGCGGCGCGTGATCTGCGCGAAGCGCGCAAGGAGACCAGCGACGACGGCAAGGTGAAATGGCTGGAAGAGGGCGACCTGACGGTGAACAAGGTCCGCCTAGTGGCCGATGTGATCCCGCCCTCCCTCATCACTGCGCGCTTCTTTGCGGACCTGAAGGTGGCGCTGGATCAGGCCACCGCCAAGGGGGAGGAACTGGGGCGCGAGATCGAGGAGCTGGCCGAAGAACACGGGGCCGAGGGCGGGCTGTTCGAGGAACTGATGGCCGACAGCGGAAAGCTGACGGCGGGAGGTGTGAAGGCACGGCTGAAGGACAGGGGCCTGGAGCCAGACGAGAAAGCCTTGCTGAAACAGACGGCCGCGCTGTTCGAAGGGGAGGCCGAAGCGAAACGCGCGGCGAAAGAGGCCGAGGCGCGGCTGACCGAGGCGGTGCTGAGGAAATACCCCACCTTGACCATGGGAGAGATCCAGACCCTTGTTGTGCAGGACAAGTGGTTGGCCGATATCACCGCCGCCATCGGGGCCGAGGTCGAGGCGCGGACGGAAACGCTGACCGCCCGCGTGCGGGTGCTGACCGAACGGTATGGCCAGACCCTGCCGCAGATCAGGAAGGATCTGGGGGTGCTGGAGGCCCGGGTGGCCGGGCATCTGGCGGCGATGGGGGTGGCGGGATGAGTGGCGCACTCGACCTGAAAACGCGGTGGCAGGTTGGCCGCGTTCACCCGACTCCCGAGAGCGAACCAACAGGCTGGAAACTTAAAAGACTCTGCGACGTCGCGAAACTTGAGAGCGGACACACACCAAGTAGAAAGCGCTCTGATTATTGGGACGGGGATATTGCTTGGCTTTCGCTCCATGACTCAAAGGAAATTGAGGGCAAAGAGATCTTTCAAACGCAGCACACTGTTTCAAAGCTCGGGCTTGATAACTCGTCGGCGCGTCTATTGCCGAAGGGAACCGTGGCGTTGTCGAGAACAGCAACCATCGGCAAGGTTGCCATTCTTGGAAGGGAGATGGCCACAAGCCAGGATTTCGCCTGCTACATTTGTGGGCCTGATCTGTTTAATCACTATCTCGCGCACCTTTTCCGCGGAATGGAGACTGAATGGGACCGGCTGATGGCTGGTAGCACCCATAATACGATCTACATGCCGCTGTTTGAGAGCATGCAGGTGCTCGTGCCCCCCCTCCCCGAACAACAGGCCATCGCCGCCGCGTTGTCGGATGCGGATGGGGTGGTGGCGGGGTTGGAGCGGGTGATCGCCAAGAAGCGCCTGATCAAGCAGGGCGCGATGCAAGACCTCCTCACCGCCCGCCGCCGCCTCCCGGGGTTCTCGGGGGAGTGGGATTATCGGATGGTGGCTGACCTTGAGCGCCGAGGTAGCATTCGCCTTGGCAGAGGACGCGTGATCTCAAAGGTGGATATCGCAGAAGTTCCAGGACAGTTCCCGATCTATTCTTCTTCGGCGCTGAACGACGGTTTGTTTGGTGCTTTTGGCTTATATGATTTCGAAGAGGAACTCATCACTTGGTCGATTGATGGTGGTGGCTATTTCTTTCATCGGCCCAAGCATCGATTCTCTGTTACGAATGTCTGTGGCTTTCTGAGGATAATTGACGGCTCGGTAAACTATCGCTTTCTTGTCGAAGCCCTTAAATCGGCGAGATCGCGGATGAAGTTCGACTATCAGGATAAAGCTCACCCCAGTGTGGTGCGTGCGGCATACAGGATTCCTATTCCGGACGTGGATGAACAAATCGCCATCGCAGCGATTGCCGCAGACATGGACGCCGAAATCCAGACCCTCGAGTCCCGCCTCGCCAAGGCGCGGGCGGTGAAGGAGGGGATGATGCAAAATCTTTTGACAGGGCGGGTCAGGCTGGTCTGACTCGGGTAACAGTATTGTAAGGGGGTATTTTCATGGCCATCGGCGATCCGGAACGCGCCACGCAGAACCGCATGATCGCGCAGATGTGCGGCGATACCTCCGGCAAAACGGGCGGCACCGAAAAGAAAGGGCTGGGCTGGCGATACCTTGGCGACTGGCAAAAGCGCGAGGGCAACGCCAATATCGAACCCAGCCTGTTGCGACCATGGCTGATCGCGCGCGGCCATGACCCCGATGTGGCAACCCGCGCCATCACCGAACTGCAACGCGCCGCCCGGATGGACGGGCTGAAGCTGTATGAGGCGAACCGCGCCACCTATGACATGCTGCGCTATGGCGTGCAGGTCACCCCCGGCCCCGGCGAGGCCCCCGTCACCGTGCGCTTTGTCGATTGGGACAACCCCGCCGCCAATGATCTGGGCGTCGCCGAAGAGGTGGCCGTCACGGCGAAAAACCCCAAGGCCTATAACAAGCGCCCCGATCTGGTGATGTATGTGAACGGCATCGCGCTGGGCGTGGTGGAGCTGAAGAAATCCACCGTCGATCTGGGCGCGGGCATCCGCCAGACGCTGGACAACCAGCGGCCTGAGTTCATCCGGCATTTCTTCACCACCGCGCAAATCACCTTTGCGGGCAACGACATGCAGGGCCTGCGCTATGCCGCGATCCTGACCCCGCAGCCCTATTGGCTGGCCTGGAAGGAAGACAGCGCGATCTCGCTGCCGCTGGACCGCGACGTGGCTCAGTTGCTGACCCCGGCGCGGTTTCTGGAACTGATCAACGATTTCATCCTGTTCGATGCGGGCATCAAGAAGATCGCCCGCCCCAACCAGTATTTCGCCGTGAAGGCCGCGCAAGAGGCCGTGCAGGCGCGCAAGGGCGGGATGGTCTGGCAGACTCAAGGCTCGGGCAAAAGCCTGATCATGGTCATGCTCGCCCGCTGGATTCGCGAGGCCCGACCCGATGCCCGCGTTCTGGTGGTGACCGACCGCAAGGAACTGGACAAGCAGATCGAGGATGTTTTCGGCAACACCGGCGACAAGGTGCGCCGCGCGAAATCCGGCGCCGATCTGTTGGCCGCACTTGCCGACCCGAAGGACCGGGTGGTGGCCTCGCTGGTTCACAAGTTTGGGCGGCGCGAAGAGGACGAGCTTGGCGCCTTGATCGCCGAAATCCAGCGCGGGCAGGTCGGCGCGCCCGTGGGCGAATTCTTCGTCTTCATCGACGAGGCGCACCGGACCCAATCGGGCAAACTGGCCCGCGCCATGCGGATGATCCTGCCGGATGCGGTGTTCTACGGCTTTACCGGCACGCCCCTGCTGCGGTCGGACAAACAGACCTCGCTTGAGGTGTTCGGCCCCTACATCGGCACACCCTACCGCTTCAACGAGGCCGTCGAGGACGGCGTTGTGCTGGACCTGCGCTATGAGGCGCGCGACATCGACCAGCGCGTAGCCTCGCCCAAGAAGATCGACGAGTGGTTCGAGGCCAAGACCAAGGGGCTGACCCCTGTGGCCAAGGCGACCCTGAAACAGCGCTGGGGCACGCTGCAGAGCGTCTTGTCCTCAAGAGACCGGCTCGAGCAGATCGCCAACGACATCATCATGGACATGGAACTGAAGCCGCGCCTGAAGGCAGGGCGCGGCAACGCAATGCTGGTGGCGGGCTCGATCCCCGAGGCCTGCAGGCTGTTCGAAATCTTCCGCAACTCCGGCTCCGACCTCGCCGAGAAATGCGCCATCGTCACATCCTATGCTCGGAACGCCTCGGAGCTGACGGGCGAAGAGGCCGGGATGGGCGAGACGGAAAAGCAGTATGTCTATCGCGTCTACGATCGGCTGATGACTGATCTGAGCACGGACGAAGAGGCCTACGAGACCGAGGCCCTACGCAAGTTCCGCAAGGAACCGGCGCAGATGAAGCTCCTGATCGTCGTCAGCCGCCTATTGACCGGGTTCGACGCGCCAACCGCTACCTACATCTACATTGACAAGCAGATGCGCGATCACGGGCTGTTCCAGGCAATCTGCCGGGTCAACCGCCTGGACGGAGACGACAAGGATTACGGCTATGTCGTCGACTACAAGGATCTGTTCAAGAGCATCGAAGCCGCCGTCGAGGATTACACCTCCGGCGCTTTCGATGCCTTCGACGCGTCCGATGTCGAAGGCCTAATCTCGTCACGGGCCGAAAAGGCCGGTGTCGATCTGATGACCGCGCGCGATGCATGGTTTGGGCTGCTCGATCCTGTGGAACAGCCCAAGGGCGACGAACAGGTGCTCGCATACTTCTCCAGCCCCGGAGGCTGGGAGACCGATCCGCACGCAGAGGAAAAGGCAAGGCGGCGCCAGGCGCTCTATAAGCTCGCCGGGGCATATGCCCGGGCGTTCGCGTCAGTAGCCGAAGACCCCGCAGCCTCGGGCGTCAATGATCTTCAGTTGGCACAGTACCGCGGTGAGGTGGATCGGGCGATATCGCTCCGCGATGCCGTGCGCCTGCACAGCGGTGACGCTGTCGACATGAAGCAGTTCGAGCCCGCGATGCGGCACCTGATAGACACATACATCAGGGCTGACGAGTCCGAAGTCATCTCGCGTCTCGACGACATCAGCCTGATCGATCTCGTCGCCAGCAAAGGCGCAGCAGTCGAGGAAGGACTGCCAGGCTCACTGAAATCAAGGCATGAGAATGTGGCCGAGGCCATCGAGAACAACGTACGCAGGCTGATCATCGACGAAACGCCGGTGAACCCGAAGTTCTACGAAAGAATGTCAGAATTGCTGACCGACTTGGTGAAAAAGCGGAAAGACGATGCCCTCGCCTATGCCGAGTATCTGGATAAGATCGCGGATCTGGTCCGGGCGGTAAAGGCGGGACATGGCGGGGAATATCCCCCGACCATGCGCTCTCCCGGGCGCAAGGCGCTCTATGACAACCTCAGTCAAGATGAGGCTACGACTTTGGCGGTGGATGGGGCCATCCGCAGCACGGCCCAGACCGGGTGGCGCGGCAACAGAATGAAGGAGCGGATGCTGCGACGTAAGCTATTGGAGATCCTCGACACGGAGGAAGCTGTCGACAGCATCATCGAGATCATCCGGTCGCATGATGAATACTGAACTGATCGACATCGCCGGGCTTTCGGTGGAACTGGTACGCAAACCGATCAAGAACCTGCATATCGGGGTCTATCCTCCGACCGGTCGCGTGCGCGTTGCGGCACCACCAGCCATCAGCGACGACGCCGTTCGGGTAGCCGTTGTAAAACGCCTCGGCTGGATCAAGAAAAAGCAACGCGAATTCGAAGGTCAAGCAAGGCAGTCTGAACGCAGGTATGACTCCGGAGAGACCCATTTCGTGTTTGGAAAGCCGCTTCGGCTTCTGCTCCAACCAACCAGAAGAAGCGGATGCGTGATCCAGCCGGACGCCTCAGATCGCTTGACGATGAAGGTCCCCGCAGGCTCAACGACCGACCAGAAAGCACACTGGATGTCGACGTGGTACCGAGCACAACTTCGGGAACGGGCAACGCCCCGCATCGTGAAATGGTCGGAGCGGTTGGGCGTACCGGTTCCGCGCTGGGGCATCAAGCTGATGAAGACCAAATGGGGAAGCTGCAATCCCGACAAGGGCATGGTGTGGCTCAACCTCGATCTCGCGAAGAAACCTCTACCCGCCCTGGACTATGTCATCGTGCATGAGATGGCCCACTTCGTCTCACCGCGACACGACGACCTGTTCTTGAGCGTCCTGGATCGAAACCTGCCAGGGTGGCGACAGATCCGGGCTGACCTCAATGCCCTGCCGTTGTCGGATTGAAGCGTGGCTGTTCCGTCGCCATAATCCGCAAATGTGGCACGCAATCCACCTGACCAATAGGAGGCCGCTCCGTTGGGCGGTCTTGCGAAAGCGGTGGCTTCATTGATGGTAACTGCTGAACGATAGTGAAATCCCTGTCGTTTGAAATTGCACGATTGACGGCGTGGGCGGCCAAGCGACGAAAAGGTAGACACATTCATATGCCAAGGCTTGAGGCGACCAGCACGCACTACATCAAGCTGGGCCGTGGAGGTGAGTGGGAAGCCGAAGCGATCCGCGACGGCGTCCTTCGGTTTGGGTATCGTGAGCTGCCACACGATCTCTGCATTGCGGGGGAATGGGAAGCTGCTCGAGAGGCATGGCGCGCGCACCGCGGGGGCAACGAGTCTGTGCTGACCAGCGACATGAACCAAGTCCACACCTTTTACACCGCCCCTGAAACCGCGGTGTTCATCACATTCCATGCTGGGCGAATGTACTGGTGTAGGCCGAGGGGCCTTGCCGAACTGCTCCCCGACGGAACCAAACTGCGCGGAACAGTGGACGGTTGGCATGGGCAGACAGTCCGTGGCGAGGATCTGTTCTTTGAACACCTGTCGGGGCGCCTGCTGAAGGTCCAGGGATTTCGTGGCACAATCTGCGCGGTCGAGGCTGAAGACTATCTGCTGAGAAAACTGGGCGACGAGGTCACGCCTCGGTACTGTAACCTAACGTCTGGAAATTCGCTTGAGGTGCGGGGCATGAGCCCCTGCCGGGGCGCGCCCCGGCAGGGGCTGCCCATTCTGGTATTCCATGGAGTTGCGAAACCACCATGGAGACGAG
>JAHYJF010000183.1 GCA_019428955.1 Burkholderiaceae bacterium | reverse complement strand
TGCCGGCCGCGTCTGCCGGTCGGCGCAGCCGCCCAGGTCATCGCGGGATCAAACCAGATCGTCAGCGAGCCGCGGCGCTTCAGCGCTTCGTTATAGGCGGGCCAGTTCTTGGTTCTGTAGGTGGGGGGTGCAGGTCTGCTCATGCAGCCCAGCTACCACACTGGATTCACAAGATGAATCCCTCACGCGATTTGTGCAACAGAGCCCTTCGCCTGTCTCAGTGGTCCGGGTGGCTCGGCCAAACGCCTTTGAAGCTTGGCAGAAATCCGCCGCTCAAGGCGCGTCGCTCAAAGGTCGCAAGCGGACAAGTGGCGGAGGGAACGCGACTGGGGTCGGACCTTCTCTGGTGGATGCCGCTCTTATTTGCAAGGAATTTCTATACCTTAGGCATATAATCGAGCGCGGACTCTTGTCAGGCCTTGTCGTGCGGCCCGATAGATGCCGCTGTCTTTTGCGCCCGCTGAGGCGTATTTCTGCGGCGATGATTTGCTGCCGATCGGCGCGTTGAGCGCGATCATCGATGCTGACCTTTTGGTGCCCAGCGACATGTAAATGACGCGTTGGCGGAATATCGATCTGACTACGATCCGCGAGCCCCTTGCCGAAATTATCGAGGCGGCGATCAAACTGGTGGTGGCGACTATCGAGCGACCCGATCGGCCACCTGAAATTTGGCTATTCCCCTGCCGCGTAATTGAGCGCCGCATGCTGCGCGCAGCGGCGCCCGGAACACGTTAGCGGAACATCGGCGGGCGAGCATCCACCCAGGTGCCGCCGGCCTTGCTGCTGGCAGCCACGGCAAAGACCGCCGCCATCGAGCGCAGCCCGTCTTCCGCCCGCGGGTAGAGATTGGCCGAAGGGTCGGGCGCGCGGCCTTGCTTTTGCGCGGAAATGGCCTCAGCCAGATCCTTGTAGACGTTGGCGAAAGCCAACGGCATTCCTTCTGCGTGGCCGATGGTAACGCGGCTTGCTTGGTCAGCCTCGGGCGAAAGCCCCGCCTCACCACGCTCAATGACCTCGAGGCGCCGACCGAGCGGCATCCAGTAGAGTTGGTTCGGTTGCTCCTGCGCCCAGCGCAACCCGCCCTTTTCGCCAAACACCTGCAGGGTCAGTCCGTGTTGTCGACCGATTGCGATGGACGAGGTCCAGAGCCGCCCGACCGCGCCGCCATCAAAGCGCAGGTTCACCTGAGCGTCGTCTTCGAGCATGCGCGACGGCAGGCATGAGACCGTATCAGCCGAAAGGCGCGTCACTTGCTGGCCAATGACGAAACTCGCCATGTGCAGTGCGTGAATGCCGCAATCGGCAAACTGCGCTGAAATGCCCGCCTGCTTGGGGTCGTAGCGCCAACGCACACGCGGGTTGTCGGCGTCAGCGGCGTCAGCATGATGGCCATGGGCAAATTCCGCTACCACCAACCGCACCGCACCAAGGTCGCCGCGCGTCACCATCGCCCGCATGTGCCTCACCAGTGCATAGCCGCTATAGCCATAGTTCACTGCGCAAATTCGGCCCGCGCGGCTCGCAAGCACGACGATTTCCTCGCCTTCTTCGACGGTCATCGTCATCGGTTTTTCGCACAGAACATTAAAACCTGCTTGCAGAAATGCGCGGGTGATTTCGAAATGCGTGGCATTCGGCGTCGCGACGGTCACAAGGTCTGGCCGATCGGGGCGGTTGCGCTCGCCCTCAAGCATTTCGCGCCAGTCGCCATAGGCCCGGTTTGCCGAAAGCCCAAGGGTTTGCCCGTACGCCCGCCCTGCTTCGGCGCGATGATCCAGCGCGCCGGCGACAAACTCATAGAGTCCGTCTAGCCGCGCACCCAGCCGATGTGCCGGGCCGATCTGGCTGCCTTCGCCGCCGCCTATCAGACCCCATTTCAGTTGTGCCATGCAAGAAACTCCTATTTGAAGCCGATCGAGGTGAGATACGCCCGGTTGGCGCGCGCATCGTCAATGGGACTGACGTCGAGCGTCGGGTCGCAATCCTGCTCGACCGTGCACCAACCCTGATAGCCCGCATCAAGCAGGATCTGCCGCACGGCCGGAAAATCGACATCGCCGCGACCGAGGTTGCAGAAGATGCCCTGCCCGCAAGCTTCGTAGAATCCGGTTCCCTTGGCGATTACATCGGCCTTCACCACCGGGTCGATGTCCTTGAAGTGAACATATGAAATGCGCCCGACATGACGGCGCATGAATGCTACTGGGTCGAACCCCGCAAAAGAAATGTGTCCGGTGTCGAGGCAAATCTTCAAGATGTCTTCGGGCACTTCAGCCAGCAAGCGCTCCAGTTCGGGCTCGAAATCCATGAAGCCCGCCGCGTGAGAGTGGATACCAACGGTCAGTCCATGCTCTTCGGTTCCCAGCCGCGAAATGGCAGCGATGCGGTCGCGATAGGCCACCCATTCCTCGCGCGCCATCTGCTCGGCTGCCTCGGGGCGGCCCGCGGTCGGCGCCCGGCGCGGCGAGATCGAGTCGATCAGTACAAGGTGGCGCGCACCATGTGCGACAAGCGCTTTGCAGGTGCGCCGCGCTGCGTCGAGAACCTCATCCCATCGTTGAGGGTCATGGAACGGGCGAAAGACCACGCCACCAATCAGTGTTAGCCCGTTTTCACTTAGCGCCTCTGCCAAAATCGCCGGGTCTTCGGGCATGAAGCCGACAGGGCCCAACTCGATGCCGGTGTAGCCTGCCTTGGCGCACTCCTTAAGCACCTGCCGCCACGGCGGGTTTCGCGGGTCATCCGCAAATTCGACGCCCCAGGAACAAGGCGCATTGCCAATACGGATTGTCATTTTCAAGCTTCCTTCATTCGTCTGGAACCGAGTGCCAACGGCCGTCAGCCGCCGCGTTGAACGCCGTGCGGATGACCCGGGCCACATCAAGCCCGTCGCGGAATGTGGGCCAGACCGGGCGGCCGGTGGCAATCGCCTCGAGAAAGTCGCGCGCCTCGATGATGATCTGGTCCTGATAGCCCGTGCCGTGCCCCGGCCCTTGGCAAAAAGCCGCATAATCAGGGTGTTCGGGCCCGGTCAGGATGCGGGTGAATCCGCGGTTCGCCTGCGGCCCTTCGGCACGGTAAAGCCAGACCGCGTTCTGGTCTTCCTGATCAAAGCGGATTGCGCCCTTGGTGCCATGGATTTCATAGGCGTAACCCATCTTGCGGCCGGTTGCGACGCGGCTGAAAAAGAGGTGCCCCATAGCGCCCGAGGCAAAGCGGACCATCATCTGGGCTTGGTCATCATTATCGACCGCCACCGGGCCTGCCGGGCCGGGGCGGGTGGCATGAACCGTCTCGATCCGCGCGGAAAGCTCGGCAATGCGGCCCATCAGCGCCAGCGCGCCGTTGATCATGTGCGGCGCAAGGTCACCCATGGTGCCGTTTGCCCGGCCGCTGGTACGCCAAGTGGCGGGCAACGACGGGTCGGCAAAGAAATCCTCGCAATGCTCGCCCCGAAACCAGGTTACGGTGCCGATTGCGCCTTCGGCCAGCAATTGGCGCACAAAACGGGTCGCGGGCGTGCGCACGTAGTTAAAGCCGATCATGTTAACCAGACCTGATGCCTCTGCTGCTGCGGTCATGGCGGTGGTGTCGTCGAGCGAGGCCCCGAGCGGCTTTTCGCAGAATACCGGCTTGCCTGCGGCGAAGGCGGCTTCGGCAATGGCGCGGTGCGTTTCCTGAGGCGACGCGATTATGACCGCGCCGACCGCCGGATCGGCGACGAGGTCGTGCCAGTTCGCCGTCGCGCGGGCGAAACCGTACGCCTTGCGATAGCGTTCGGCCGAGGCCGGACTCGAGGCAGCGATAACTTCAAGCCGAGGCCGAAGTGCAGTGTCGAAAACGGCGCCCACGGCAGACATCGCAACAGCGTGTGCCTTTCCCATGTAGCCACCACCGACAAGTCCGATTCCCACCTCATGCATGATGCCTCCAAAGATCACAGTAAATATTGCAAGGCCTTGCAAAATGTGTATCGTGAGTTGGTAAGGCGCGCAAGGCCCCTTGGGATACGGAAGCGTGCGATCCTTGAGGCGAGGAAAAACCATGCCAGGTTCAGGCGAAACCATCAGGCTAACCGTGGCGCAGGCCATCGTGAAATACCTGATGAACCAGTTCATCGAAATTGATGGGGTGGAAACCCGCATCTGCGGCGGCGGCTTCGGCATTTTTGGGCATGGCAATGTCCCTTGCCTTGGCGAGGCGCTTTTTTCCGTACGTGAGGAATTGCCGCTCTATCGCGGCCAAAACGAGCAAAGCATGGGCTTCGCTGCGGCGGCCTATGCGAAATACCACCTGCGGCGCCGGTTCATGTTCTGCACCGCCAGCGCTGGACCGGGCACGGCGAACCTGCTTACTGCCGCTGCATTGGCCCATGCCAACCGCTTGCCTTTGTTGATGCTTTGCGGCGACACGTTCGTGACACGCCTGCCCGACCCGGTGCTGCAACAGCTTGAGCATTTTAGCAGCCCGGCACTTGGCCTGAACGATGCCTTCCGCGCGGTGACACGCTATTGGGACCGCATCACCCACCCCGCCCAGATCCTGCAATCGCTGCCCGCGGCGTTGGCCACGATACTTGACCCCGCCGATTGCGGCCCGGCCTTCCTTGGCCTGCCGCAAGATGTGCAGGGCTGGGCGTGGGACTACCCGCAGGCGTTCTTTGCCCGCCGCGTGCACAGGATCCGGCGGCAGGCCCCCGATCGGGCCGAGATCAACGAGGCCGCGGCGCTGCTTCGGAAGGCTGCGCGCCCGGTGATCGTCGCCGGTGGCGGTGTGCAGTATTCTGGCGCGGTCGCCGAACTGACCGCCTTTGCCGAGGCGCACGGGATCCCGGTGGTCGAAACCATTGCCGGCCGCGCCAACCTGCTGGCGACCCATCCCTTGAACATCGGCCCCGTCGGGGTGACCGGATCGGATAGCGCCAACGCGATTGCTGCGGCGGCAGATGTGGTGCTGGCGGTCGGCACGAGGTTGCAGGATTTCACCACCGGGTCGTGGACAGTGTTTGCGCCGAATGCGCGGCTGATCGGTTTGAACGTAGGGCGGCAAGATGCCGCCAAGCACCTGTCGCTGCCAGTTGTGGGTGATGCAAGACTCGGCCTTGTGGCGATAGGCGCGGCACTTGCAGGCTATCGTGCACCCATCGCATGGGTTGGGCAGGCTCAGGCCGAACGCCACACATGGGACACCTATGTTGCTGCGAACGTCGCGCCGGGCAATCGGCCCGCGTCCTATGCGCAGGCGATCGGGGTGGTGAACGCATTTTGCCACCCGCGCGACCGGGTGGTGACGGCGGCGGGCGGCCTGCCGGCCGAGGTGACGGCCAACTGGCGCACGCTGGCCACCGGCACGGTTGATGTCGAATTCGGCTTTTCCTGCATGGGGTACGAAATTGCCGGCGGCTGGGGTGCGCGGATTGCGCAGATGCAGGTTGAGCCCGAACGCGATACCATCGTGTTCGTTGGCGACGGCAGCTACCTGATGATGAACTCCGACATCTATTCCTCGGTGCTGACCGGCATGAAGCTGATTGTGCTGGTGCTCGACAACGGCGGTTTTGCGGTCATCAACAAGTTGCAGAACAACATGGGGCTGCAAAGCTACAACTGCCTGATCGCCGATTGCCCGACAGTGCCGGAGCCGTTCACCGTCGATTTCGAGGCGCACGCCCGCTCCATGGGTGCGGTGGTCGAGACCGTCGCCACCCCGGCCGATCTGAGCGCCGCCCTTTTGCGCGCCAAGGCGGCCGCGCGCACCTCGGTCATCGTGATGAAGGTCGATGCCTTCGACGGATGGACCAACCAGGGCCATGCCTGGTGGGAGGTGGGCACACCGCGCACCTCTGGAACTCCTTCTGTGCGCGCAGCGCACGCCGAGGTCGAGGCAGGCCGCACGCGCCAGCGGCAGGGGATATGATGGCAAACCTCTCGCACCTTGGCGGGCGAAACTTCCTAGTGATCGGTCGGGCGGGAATGGATCTATACCCCGATCCGCCGGGCACCCGCACCGAGGATGCGGCGCGGTTCGTGTCGCACCTTGGTGGATCATCGGCCAACATCGCTGTTGCCCTTGCCCGGCTGGGATGCCGGGCCTCGCTTGTGACCTGCGTCGCCAACGACGCGGTCGGCCGCTTCTGCCTGAACCAGCTTGACCAGTATGGCGTCGAGCGCACCCATGTGCGCACTGTGGGCGGCGAGGCGCGCACTTCGCTCGCGGTGGTCGAAACCCGCATCGAAGACCACCAGTCGGTGATTTATCGCAACGGGGCGGCCGATTTTGCGATGACCGCGGCCGATGTCGAGGCGCTGGACTTTGGCGCCTATTCAGCGCTCATCACTACCGGCACGGTGCTGGCCGCAGAACCTTCGCGCAGTGCCGCGTTCCGGGCGTTTGAACTGGCACGGGCTGCTGGTCTTCCGCTGATCTTCGATATCGACTACCGCCCCTATACCTGGCCCTCGGCCAGCGTTGCCGCCGACGCCTATTCACGCGCCGGGGCATTGTGCGATGTGATCGTCGGCAATGATGTGGAATTCGGTTTCATGGCGGGCGATCTAGCGCACGGGCTTAGCAAGGCGCGCGAGCTGGTGGCGGGCGGCGCCGAGATCGCCGTTTACAAGATGGGCGAAAAGGGCGCCATAACGATCACCGCAGACGGCGAGTTTACCACCGGCATCTATCGCACCAAGGCGCTGAAACCCACCGGCGCGGGTGACAGCTTTTTGGGTGCCTTTGTTGCGGCCCTCGCTACTGGGCTGCCGGTGCGCGCGGCTGTGCTGCGTGGCTCGGCGGCAGCCGCGATGGTGGTGGCGCGGGTCGGTTGTGCCCCGGCGATGCCCACCCGCGCTGAACTCGATACATTCCTTGCCAATCACAGCGACCCCGCTGGGGCCTGAAAGGCCCGAACATTCCCCGAAAGGACAGAGATCGTGCATATTGCCCCCTACGAAAACCAGAACCGCCCGATCGTTGATATCGACGACGCCCATGTGCCGCTGGTCTATTTCAACATTGTAAAACTGAAGGCGGGCGAAACCTACGGCTATCGGGTGCCCGGCTATGAGACCTGCGTGGTGCCGGCGACCGGCACGGTGACGGTCGAAGCCATGGGCGAAACCTTCGCGGCAATCGGCAACCGCGGCGTGGACGTATGGGATGGCGAGCCCGAGGGGGTCTATGTGCCTACCGACGCTCCGGCCCGCATTACCGCCCTGACCGACACC
>JAHYJF010000182.1 GCA_019428955.1 Burkholderiaceae bacterium | reverse complement strand
GGCGCGGCGACGAAGGCGTAGAAAGCGGTGACGGGATCGGCGAGTTCGTCGGCAAGACCGGCGGCAATGGCGTCGGCCCCGCGGAACACGGCAGCTTCGGTCGCCAGCGCGGATGCCTGGGTCAGCCGATCCCCGCGACCGGCAGCGACGGTTTCCGCAAAGAGGAAACGCACCACCTCCAGCTCGCGCTGCATCTGGTCGTGAACCGCTTCGGGCAAGGGCTGATACGGGTTCGCGTCGATCTTGTGCGCCCCGGCATGGATCAGCGTGACGGCGATGCCCTTCTGATCCAGCGCGCCGCTCATATCGGTGTGCAGAGCCACGACGCCAATGCTGCCCACGGCGCCGGTGCGAGGCAGAATTATACGATCAGCCTGGGACGCCAGGACATAGCCAGCAGAGAGCGCATGTTCCGCGACGAATGCGTGGACCGGTTTCTGCGCCCGGGCGGCGCGGATGCGGTCGGCCAGATCAAAGGCCCCGGCGACCTCGCCGCCAAAGCTGTCGATGTCCAAGGCGATGCCACGCACACCGGGATCCGCGAGGGCCGCCTGCAGCTGTGCGGCGATACCCTCATAGGAGGTAAGGCCCGACGACTGCCCGATCCAAGCCCCGCGATGCACCAGCGTCCCGGCGATCCCGATCACGGCGATGCCATCCACCAAGATATAGGGCTGGCGGCCGTCTCGCTGGTGGTGCTGGGCGAGGTCGTTTCCGAATAGCGATGTCCGGGCGGGCAGGCTGGCGGCAGCCTGGTCAGAGGCCTCCACTTCCAGTACTTGGAAGGTGATTTCCTGCCCGGTGATGCGCGGACCCAGCCCGGACAGGAAGGCCACCGCCTTGGCCGGGTCCACCATCAACGGCGTGTTGAAGGCGCGCTGGGCAATCTGGGCGTGGTGCATCATGCGCCCTCCTTGGGGTCAGGTTTCTCGTCGCCGGTGTCGTCGGCCTCGTCGTCCTTTTCTGCGTTGGGGTCCTCATCCGTCTTGCCGCTTTCGCCCGGCCCCTGCGCAGGCGACCCCGGGCGACGGAAATCGAGGCCCAGATCGCGTTCGCGCTTGCGCTCGGCAGCGATTTCCCGGTCGACCTGCTCGGCGTCGTATCCCCGCTCCGCCAAGGCTTGGGTGCGGGACTTCAGCCCGGCTTCGATCTGCAGGATCTCGGCCGAGGCGTCCTTCATCGGGTCGATCCAGTCCCATTTCGTGGGCAGCCAGGCGCAGGCCTGATATTGGCGCCGTTGGCTGTCATAGCCCGGCAGGTCCAGCGCGCCCGACAGCACGGCCACGTCCATCCAGCGTACCCAGACCGCACGGCAAAGCTGAAAGACCAGCACGCCATGCTGCCAGGCCGAGATGCGGCGGCGGAACTCGATCAGAGAAATTCGTGTGTTGGAGAAGTTGCCCTTCGCCGTGTCGCCAGTCAGGTAGCCATAGGGCACGCCCAGCGCCGCTGCGATTTGCAGCAGCGTGCGGTACTGGAACGGCTCGTAAGTGCCGCCAGAGTCCGGGGTGGCCGGGGTGGACACATCCTCACCCGGATCCAACCGCACCACCTGGCCGGGTTCGACCTCAAGATCCTCCTCGGTCGGTTCCAGCGGGGTTTCCGGGGCGGGCGAGGTGATGAACATCGCGAACATCGCGGCGATCTTCTTCCGCTCCAACTCGGCGTCATCATAGAGGTCCAGCGTGAACAGCTTGACGATGGCGGCCGCGAACCGCGACACGCCGCGCAGCTGGCCGGCCTCGACCGGGTCCAGCACATGGATCACGTCGGCGGCCGGGACGCGGACGGTTTCACCCGCGAGGCCGGGATCGGTCAAATCACCGGGGTGCCGGCGGAGGAAGTGATAGGCGACACGGCGGCCGATGGGATCGAACTCGATCCCCTGCCGGATCAGCCCCGCGCCGGGCAGGGTCCGGTTCATGTCCAGGGGCAGCATTTCTGCAGGCAACATCTGCAGTTGCAGCGGCACGGTCAGACCGTCTTCGGCGCGCCGGGGCCGGATGCGGAAGAACACCTCGCCCGACAGGAACACCTCGCGCGCGGCCCGGCGCTGCAGCCCGTAGAAATCCGTCAGGCCTTCAGCGTCAGCATCGTCGGTCCAGGCCAACCACAGCGCCTGCAAGGTTTCCTTGGTGGCTGCGTCCGAGATCAAGCTGGAGGGCTTGATGCCATCGCCGACGACATTGCTTGCGAAGCTTTCCACTGCATTGGCCGCATAGCCATTGTTACGGACCAGCCAGCGTGCCCGGGCGGTGATCGTGTCGCCCGAGGCCGCGATCAGCGTGTTCACATGCGCGCGGCTGGCGCGGAACCCGCGCAGGCGGCGATGGGCTTGAGCCGCATCGAACCCGCCGATGATCGACCCCAGCCGCTGGCGAAAAGCCTCGAACGCCATGGATCACAGACCTTTCGAGGCCGCGGTGCCCCAGCGCCGACGACGCGGAGTGCCGGTCGTGGCCGTGGCAATCCGGGTTTCGAGATCGGAAATGGCGTTCGCCAGTTCCGCGTCAGAGCCATAGGTGATGCTCTTGCCGTCATAGCTGACCGAGCGGACACCCGCGTAACGGGCCTCCTGCAGCGCCGCCAAGAGCGCGCGCATCCGTTCCAGATCCATCTCAGTCCCTCATGAAGTTCGGTGTGTAGGCCCGGCGTTTTCGCCGTGGCGTGGTCGGGGTTCCGGCCGTGGGCGCGGCGGACTTGGCCGGTTCTGCAGGGGCCGCAACCTGTGCAGCTAGTCGGGTCTCCACCCCGGCCTGCGCTTCCAGCCGCCGCCAGGTCGCCTCATCCCAGCGATCCGCGCCCATGATCCAGGCCGCCGCCCGGGCATAAACCCGGGCGTCGAGCGCCTCGTTGCGTTCCCGCATCTTCTGCCATTCGGGGTGGGCATAGCCGCGCTTGTTGCGCACCGTGACCAGCTGCTCGGCTACCAGCTGCTTCAGCCATTCGGTGTCGATCCAGTCGGGCAAATGCACGGTGCCGGGCGCATCGAGAACGCCCACCGCCCGGTCTTCATCCGAAGGGCGCTCCAACCGCAGGAAGCGGTAGGTTTCGGTCTTGAAGGTCGCCGTGGCCACCGACCAGAGCCGCGCGCCCCGGCGCAGACGTTTGCCGCCGATGGTGGCGTCGACGAAGGTCGGGCCCGACACCGGCGTGGCGCGGTTGAACCCTTCCAGACCCTTGATCGGGGCCACCTGGTCGAACCCCTGCTTGCGCGCCCACGCGTAAACCGCCGGGGCTTCATAGCCGGTATCGATGGCGAGTTTGCCGATCAGCATCACAGCGCCATTTGCGCAGGTCCATGTTCGGCCAAGCAAAGCTGTCAGTTTGTCCCAGCAGGCCGGATCGTCCGGGCCGCCAGCAATCACGATGTGATCGACCAGCCAGGACTCCAAGCCCCGGCCCCAGGCCCAGACATCGACCTCGATCCGGTCTTTCTGCACATCGACGCCAGCGGTCAGGAACAACCCGCCGACGGGGATTTGCACACCAGCGTAACTTTCGCGGCGTTCCGCCAGCCGTTGCCATTCGGGGGCGTCGCCGCTATCGACCCAAGTTTCGCCCAGCAAGGTGTTGCGCGCGACGCGCAGCATCTCTTCCGAGCCTTGGGCCGCAAGCCATTCTCGCGCGATCTGCTGCCAGCTTTTCCAGCCCAGCGGCGAATAGAGCGCCGAGATATGGAAGCCGATGGAATGCGGATCGGCGGACACTTCCGTTGCCCGCCATTCGCCCCGTTCCAGCATCTGCGTCTTGTGATGCTCGGCGATGGGGCGTTCGCAGCCCTCGCAGTGATAGGCGGCGGTGTCGGGCCGACCTTTATCCCAGCGAAGGCGTTCAAATTGCAGCCATTGCATATGGCCGCAATGTGGGCAGGGCACGAAGTACCGGCGCTGATCGCTGGCCTCGAACTCGCGCTCGATCCGGCTCAGCCCCCGGATCGTCGGGGTCGAGACCATGAACACCTTGCGCCGGTGCGAGAAGGTGGTGGTCCGTGCTTCGGCCAGCGTGACCGGATCACCTTCCTCGTCGGCGGAGGCCGGATAGGCGTCGACCTCGTCGAGAAAGATGTACCGCGCGGGCATCGAACGTAGACCGGTGGCCGAGTTCGCTCCGGTCAGCACCAGAATGCCACCAGGAAACTCTTTTGAGAGCATCGAATTCCCGGCATCCCGAGACCGGGCCGGGTTCACCCTCTCGCGCAGCGCCGGGCTATCCGCGATCAGCGGATCAAGACGACCGCGCGACGTGCGCTTGGCCAATTCCAGGCTCGGCAGCACCGCCAGCATCGGCCCCGGCGCATGATGAATGACGAAGCCGATCCAGTTGTTGCCCGCCTCGGTCGCCCCGACCTGTGCCGCCTTCATGAAGGTGATGCGCTGCGCAGGATATCTTGGCGACAGCACATCCATGATCTCGCGCAGATAGGGCGCGCGGGCCGTGCGATACCGCCCGGGTTCCGCCGCACCACGCGAGGACAGCCAGCGATGCTGATCCGCCCATTCCGACACCGTCAGGTCCGGATCGGGGCGTATGCCCTTGCGCCAGCTGCGCAGGATGTCCTCGGCCCCGTCAAACTCGAGGTCGAGATAGGCTGTCAGGTCATGATCATCTGCTCCTTCATCCAAGCGAGACCCTGAGATCGGCGAGGGCGTCGAGGTGCTGTCTGACATGGGCTTCCAACACCCTCTGCAGGATCGCGGCCTCGATGATCACCGGTGTGCCGGTCTGTTTCTCCACTCCCAAGGCCACTTCGGCCGCCATCAGCGCCGCAACTCTGTTGGGCCAGGTGACCCAAGTATCGCGTTCCTGTCGGGCCAACCGGAACACCAGCGCTTCCGCCCGGGCCCGGTCGACCAGCGTGCCCTTCTTCTTCTGGATGCCCAGCTGCTTGTCCTGCGCCTGGTAGACGGTCAGCGCGGTGCGGGCCTTCAGGTAGGACGAGCTGTCGGCGGGGCCGCTGAACCCGGTATCACCGCCCATGCTGCGCCGCTGTTGGTCGGGGTCAGTCATGTCGGCCCTGCGCACATCAGAAGCGGCCGCGTTGATCGACCCGTCGTTGTAAACCACCAGCCGACTGGCTTTGCGCGCCTTCTGGATGGCCCCGCGCGAGAGGCCGGAGTGGGCGGAATATTCCCGCTCGGACATACCTTCCATGCTGTTGCCCGCCACGCCTAAAGCAATGAAAATGCTTGTTATTCAGTTGATTACACTTCGGGTTGGAGCGATTCTGATTACACCAGAACGATGCAACTCATCCCGGAGACCACGCCATGACCACCCGCCGCACGACCGACAATACCAAGGCACTCGACGCCTTCATGACCACCAAGTTCCAGATCGACGCGATTCTGGAGCGCCTGAAGGCCCTGAGCGACGACCATTTCGAGACCCACCCCGACGAGATCAACTGGGGCGATGTGGGCACCCTCAACCACTATGCCAGCCTGCTGCGCCAGATCACCGACAGCGCCTTCAAGGAGGGCGAACATGCCGCTTGATCCCGCCCCGCGCCACCAGATCGAACAGGATGCCATCGCCGCCGCGTGGGAGGCGGAACGCCTCGCCGCCTGCAACGCGCCATCGCCCTGCTGCGCGAGATCGCCGATCTGGACCGCGACGACGATGGCGACGTGATCATCGGCACGGATGCCGACGGCCACAACGACCTGATGTCGCGCTTCGCCTCCTTCCTTGCCACCCACGATCAATAAAGGAAACCGCCATGACCAACCTGACCGAAACCCAGACCATCATCCTGAGCGCCGGGGCCCAGCGCCCCGACAACATCGCCCTGCCGCTGCCCAAGGGGCTGGCCGGTGCAGCGGCGAAAATGGCCGTCACGAAGATGATCGAACGCGGCTGGCTGCAGGAGGTCGACGCCAACCTGCGCAAGGGCGAGCCGCTCTGGCGCGAGACCGGCGACGGTCACGGCACCACGCTGGTGGTCACCGATGCGGGGCTGTTGGCGATCAGGATCGAGCCTGTGGTGGTCAAGACAGTTGTGGCTATGCGCCAGCATGTTGCAAAGACGCCCGTTGCCAAGCCACCGACTCAGCGCGCCGGAACCAAGCAGGCAATGGTCATCGCCATGCTGCAGCGTCCGGAAGGAGCTACCATGGCCGAGATCGTTGCGGCGGCTGAGTGGCAGGCTCATTCGGCAAGAGGCGCGATGTCTGGCGCATTGGGCAAAAAGCTGGGGCTTGTCGTGAAATCCGCGAAGGAAGGGGAAAGGGGGCGAGTATATCGAATCGACAATTCAGAGGGCATAGTAGGCAGTATGTCCGAATAGTGAAATCCGAGACGGATTTTCGGTGCTCGTAATTTCTCGGGACTATCGGTTCATCCGCATGGAAATGCATCTATAAGGGCACGGTGAATAAGCACCACAGCGGGTTCGTGCCAATACTCCGGGTGGTTGCGCATGTAGTTCAGGGCAACTGCGTAAAGCTGTCCGCCCGTGGAAGCTGGAGGCATGCAAGCCCCCAAGGACGATTGGGATAGGTCGCGCATCGCCTGCCCCGTCACACCAGACCTAAGCGCAGCAACGTCTGAAGCCCAAAGCATTCCATCAATGGATCCGACGATGTAACTGATACAAGTCCCGGCGTTTGGGTTTTTGTCGCATTCGCCAATGAGGATGTTCCCGCTCAGTCCCTGCGCAGCAACAGGTGCAACGCTAAGGAACACTGCGGCGGCTACGCCCGTGAAAATCCCTAATCTTAACAAAAGGCGTCCTCCCATTTTCGACACTTGAGAGCGGTTGAACAAGGATGTCAACGCGCTGCGAAGGTCCTGGGCAAGATATTCAACCTAGAGAGATGAATTTCCATATTGTTAGCGCCACCGACAATATGTGTGCGATATTTTCAGGGCATAACTCGCTCCGCCATCCTCCCCGATGCCATTTCCCACCGCCGCACAGCCACGTCGCAATACACCGGATCCAGCTCCATCGCGAAGCAGCGCCGCCCAGCGCGTTCAGCGGCAACGATCTGGGTGCCGGAGCCGCAGAACGGCTCGTAGATCAGGTCGCCGGGATCCGAGAACGCCGTCAGCACCGCCTCGACCAGCGCCACCGGAAACACCGCCGGGTGCGACCCGGCAGCGCCCAACCCACCCTTGTGGCGCATGATCCGGAACACAGAGTCCGGAATTCGGTGGCTCTGGATCGCGTTGCCTGTGCCGGTCTTGGCGTGGACGGTCCCGTCGGCTCCGCGCAGCCCACCGCCGCCGAGGGTTTCG
>JAHYJF010000181.1 GCA_019428955.1 Burkholderiaceae bacterium | reverse complement strand
GATTGGCTGATGCCAGGCCGTGGCGGGCGCGCGCTTCGCGCAGCTTCGCCTGGGCGCTGGCGAGATCGGGGTTGGCCGCGAGCGCGTCGGCGACCAGGGCATCGAGCACCGAGTCATGGAACAGGCGCCACCATTGGGCCAGCACGACCGGATCGCTTGCTGCCGCTGCCGGAGCTCCCCGCCACGCGGCCGGGGTGGCGGGCTCGGGCGCCTGGTAGGCCGGCCCGGGGGCGGCGCAACCGGAGAGCGCGGCCGCCAGGAGCACGGCGGCAAGCCGGGGCTGCAGCGCAAGCGGCAGGTCCGCCAAGGCAAATGGCAAAAGGGCCGGATTGACCGGCAACTGAGGAGCGTCAGTCATTATTATTGGTTCGGCAGGTTTCCACTGAGGCTGAACACCAGCGCGCAGCATCGGGCCGCCCGCACAGTGCAAGTCTAGACAACAACGCTTAGGTGTATGTTAAGCGTTGGTGCTCGATGGAAGACGTTGCCGCATCATGCGAGCAAGTCGCGCAAGCTCCGATTGACTTCGGCAGCGTGATGGCGCGCCTTCTTGTTGCTCGGGGCGAGGGCTTCGGTATAGAAGAACTCGGGAAGCTCGTCGTCCTGCTCGGTAAATCCCGCCTGGCGGTTGAACTCCCACTCCATCTTGAGCGTGTCCATCCCGAGCTTTTGAATGAACGACTCGTCGAGCTGCGAGCCATGCGCGTCGTTGAACGCCTTGACCATCAACTCCGTGCTGACGTTGGTCACTGAACGCCCGAAGATGCACAGTCCAAGCGAATCGGCCGCGGCCCACGAAGACTGGACACCGAGACTGGCCGCCACCAGTTCAGCGGTCGTCTTGTTGTCGCAGGCGAAAAGTGGCAGGTTGCCGGCGGTGTGGTCTGCGCCCTGGGCCGAAACCATCATCGAGATTCCGGTCACTTCGATCACCCGCGGGTCATAGGCGCTGATGCCTTGCTTCTTGACCACGGGAACACGAGCAACCTTGTAGTGCGCGCCGACCCGTGCAGCTCCCGAAGCGAATACGCGGCCGCGCTCGTTGCCCTGGCGGATGTCCGCCATCACACGCAGCATGAATTCGACGTCGCCGAAAGCACCCAGTCCGGCATCCATCAGCACGCCAATCGTTGCGCCCGCCTCGATGGTATCGATGCCAAGATCGTTGACGACTGCGTTTACGCGGGCAACATCGTCGGGATGTTCCAGGCCGCAATTGCTGCCGATCAGCCCCAGGGTCTCGTACTCCAGCGGAGATACCAGTTCCTTGCCGTTTTCATCGACATAGATGTTGCTGCACTGGATCATACAACCTGGCATGCAGGCATGCGAGGTGTCGCCACCGCGGCTTAGGTTGAGCTCCCGAATATAGTCGCCACCGAGTTTCAGCGGCTCCACCGATGCCTCGACCAGGCGTCCGGCGCTGAAATTGCGCACCGGCAACGCCCCGAGTTGGTTGGTTATATCCCCCATCATCGCCGTGCCCAGGCGCTTGAAGGTGTCGATCGCCGGTTCCTTGCGCAGCCGCGCGGTATATTCGCGCACCGCCTCCATGACTTTCTTGCGATCGTGGAAGGTCGGCATCTTGTCCATGTCCACGACAATCGCCTTGACCTTCTTCGAGCCCATGACGGCCCCAACGCCGCCGCGCGCGGCCAGGCGTGACGGCCGTCCCTCGACATCGGAAATGGCGATCCCGGCCATCAGGCCGAGATACTCGCCCACCGGGCCGCAGAGAGCAAAGCTCACTTTCTTGCCATATTTGTCGAGCAGCAGCGCCGCCGCCTCGTTGTTGCCCTTGCCCATGTAGGGCTCGGCGCTGTCATAGCTGATGCTGCCGTCCTTGGTGATGCGGATCACCACCCAGTCCTGCGACGCTCCATAGAGCGTGAAACCAGCGGTTTCGAGCTGGCCCAGCGCGAAAGCGAAGGTGCCGCCGGAATTGGACTCCTTGATGCCCCCTGTCAGTGGACTCTTGCAGCCAACGCTGAGCCGGTTGGCATTGGAGAAGTTGGTTCCGGCCATGGGGCCGGCAGAGAATATCAGGGGGTTTTCCGGAGACAGTGGATCGACCTTGGCCACCCCGCCAGCCAACAGGGACTTCGCAATGAAGTAGCGGCCGGCGCGCACGATTGCGTCACCGTGCAACTCCTCCCTCTTGACCGAGCGATCACCAAGAGTGATGTGTAGGTACTTACGCATATCGAAGTCTCTCTAGTCTTAGCGTTAGGCTGACCCGGCAATAATACCGCCAGCGGATCAATTCAATTGCGTGAGAATGATTGGTTCGATCGCCTCACCCTGGGGCAACACCCGACCGATAGCCGCGGCCTGCTGGTAGCCCAGCGCGCGCAGGGCGTTCAGGCAGGCTACGGCGTGCCCTGACGGGACGCTGGCGAGCAGGCCACCGGCCGTCTGCGGGTCGAAGAGCAAGGGATAGCGCGGATGATTCACCGCTTCGCCCTGGTTGCGCAGCGCGCGGCGCAGGCGCACGTTGGCGGGCTGCAGTGAGCTGAGAATGCCCGCCGCGCTGGTCTCCTCGGCGCCATCCAGGACGGGCAGCGCGGCGAGGTTCAGTTCCGCGTCCACGCCCGAGGGCCGGGTCATCTCGACCAGATGGCCGAGCAAGCCAAAGCCGGTGAGATCGGTGCAGGCGCTGGCACCGTGCTCGCGCAGACACTGTGCCCCCAGGCGGTTCGATTGGCACATCGCGGCGAGCGCCGCGTCGATCCAGCGGCCGCGGGCCGCGCCGCGCGCGTGGGCGGCAAAGAGCGTGCCGGTGCCGATCGGCTTGGTCAGGATCAGAACATCGCCCGCTTGCATGCCACCCTTGCGCAACACCGACCCCAGGTCTTCATCGACCAGGCCGTTGACGGCAAACCCTAGGGCGAGCTCCTTGCCTTCCCCGGTGTGGCCACCCACGAGCGCGCACCGGGCTTCGTTGAGAACTTCAATCGCGCCCGACATCATCTGAAAGAGCAGGTCCTCCACCTTGGCTTCCAGCCCGGGCGGAACCGTGACGATCGCGGTGGCCGACTGCGCCTCGGCCCCCATCGCGAATATGTCGCCCAGGGCGTGGTTCGCCGCGACCTTGCCGAAGAGGTAGGGGTCGTCGATGAAGGCCCGGAAGAAATCGACCGTGTGCACCATCGCCTTGCCGGGCGGCACCCGGACCACCGCGGCGTCGTCGGGCGCATGCAGGCCGATGAGCACGTCATCGCGCGCAATCGGCTGCAGCGCGCCGAGCGCGCGCGCGAGCACCGTGGCGCCGACCTTGGCGCCACAGCCCCCGCAGCGCATGGCGATCGCGGAGATGGCTTGCGCAGCTTCCTCCTGGTTCAGAGCCACGGCGGCGCGTGATGCTGGCGCCGGCGGCGTCGCCATGACCGGGAACTGGCTGAACTTGCGCATGAAACGCCGGTCGATCCAGTCCTTCCAGCGCCAGACCCAGGAGCCCTCGAAGCCGAGCGCGCCGCGCGAAGCCACGGCATAACGGTCCCCCGTGCTGATCAGCGCGAGCCAGCGCTGCTGGGGGCGGTAGCTCGCCAGCGCCCGGCCGGCCACGGCGCGGCGCAGGTTCTGCGCGAGCGGCGCTCCCTGGCGCACCGCGAATACCCCCGCTTTTTCGAGCGGGTGGTTGATCATGCTGGCGATATCACCGGCCGCGAAGACCTTCGGGTCGGTGACCGTCTGCAGGGTGTCGCTCACCTGGATGAACCCGTCACCATCCAGAGCCAGCCCGGTCGTGCCCAGCCACGGGGCGCCGCCCGCGCGGGTGACCCAGACGATCTCGTCGGCAGCCACGGTTGCGCCGTTGGCCGTGCGCAGTTGCGCCGCGGAAACTTCGACGACCTCGGAGTTGCAATGCACCGCAATGCCACGTTCGGCCAGCACCCGCTCGAAGCTGCGGCGCACCGCGGCGTTGTGGGTCGGCAGAATCACGGGGCTGCTGGTCAGCAGGTCAAAGCCAAGATCGTCAAGGCTGCGGCCAGCCGCGCGCAGCTCGTTGCGCAAGCGGTACTGCATGGCCAGCGCCAGCTCGATACCGCCGGCGCCACCACCGACGACCGCGATGCGCGTGACCCCGGTGTGCTCGCGGACGCGCGCCAGCAGCTGCTGCCAGCGCGCGTTGAAGCCGGCAATCGGTTTCACCGGAACCGCATGCGCGCTCGCCCCGGCGACGGCGTCCATTTGCGGCGTCGAGCCGATGTTGATCGACACGATGTCGTAGGGCAAGGGCGGACGGTTGCGGCAGAGCACCTTGCCGGCTGCCCGGTCGAGGCCCAGCGCCTCGTCGCGAATCAGGCGCGCGCCGGCAAATTGGGCCAGCACGCTAAGGTCGATATGGACATCGTCATAACTGTAGTGCCCCGCGATATAGCCCGGCAGCATCCCCGAGTACGGCGTATGCGTGTCGCGGCAGATGACAGTCAGGCGCACCCCGGGCACGGGACTCATGCCGAAGTTGCGCAGCACGCCGACATGGCTGTGGCCGCCGCCAACGAGGACGATATCGCGCAGCACGGGTTGATCTGTCACTTGCATCACCAAGTTGGGAGTCGTCCATAATTATGGCCTTGGAGGTAGTAATGAGCAGCAAGCCTTAGCATGACCCGCAGCCCGGGCAAGCCGACGGATCGTTCCCTGGGCGTGATCCTGGCCGCTGCGCTGGGGCTGCTGGTCCTCGTCGGCATCGGCGCCTGGTGGCTGTGGCCGATGGATTTCAGCCCCGGGGGCGCCAACACGATCGAGGCAATGGTGGCGCAGATCCGTTCCTGGGGACCGTGGGCCGCGGCGGGCTCAATCGCGTTGATGGTCGCGCACTCGTTTGTTCCGTTCCCTGCCGAGATCCTCACGCTCGCCAACGGCATGGTGTTCGGGCCGCTGTGGGGGAGCGTGATCACCTGGGTCGGGGCGATGTTGGGGGCGCTCAGCACTTTCGGCCTGGTGCGCCTGCTGGGCAGGCCGTTCGTGCATCGCATGCTCTCCGCGAATCAGCTGGAACGGCTCTCAGCATGGTCGGACACGCGCGGCGGGCTGGCGCTGCTGATCGGGCGCCTGATTCCGGTCATCGCCTTCAACCTGCTCAATTACGGCGCCGCGCTCACCGAAATTTCCTGGTGGACCTTCATCTGGGCGACCGGACTCGGCATCCTGCCGCTCACCATCCTGCTCAACGTATTCGGGGACAGCATCCTGGCGATGAAGGCGTGGAACTGGGTCTGGCCGGCGCTGGGCGCGCTGGCCGTGCTCGTTTGGGCGCTGGCAAGACGCCGTTCCCGGGCGGACCGACCCAACCCGTGAGGTCGGGGGCAACCTGGAACAAGCTCCCAGGCCCGCGACCAGCGGCATCTCTAGGTCCGCCGCCACGCATGAAAACGCTCGACCCAGGCCAGCAAGGTCTGGGGCGCATGGGCGCGTTTCCAGTTGCCGGCGGCATACTTGTTGGCCTCGGCGAGCGTCGGGTAGATGTGGATCGTGCCAAGGATCTTGTTCAGCCCGATGCCGTGCTTCATCGCCAGCACCCACTCGGAGAGCAGGTCGCCGGCGTGTTCGCCGACAATGGTCACGCCCAGAATCCGATCCTTGCCCGGCACCGTGAGCACCTTCACGAAGCCGTGGGCCTCGCCGTCGGCGATGGCGCGGTCGAGATCGTCGATGCCGTAGGTCGTCACCTCGTAGGGCACGCCCTGCTCGTTGGCCTCGAGCTCGTTCAAGCCGACGCGCGCAACCTCGGGCTCGACGAAGGTGGCCCAGGGAATTACCCGGTAGTCGGCGCGGAATTTCTTGAACGGATCGAACAAGGCGTTGACCGCCGCGTACCATGCCTGGTGCGCTGCAGTGTGCGTGAACTGATACGGACCGGCGACGTCGCCGGCGGCGTAGATGTTCGGGAAGTTGGTCTGCAGATAGCCATTGACCTCGACCGTGCGGGTGGTGGTCACGCCGAGCTCTTCCAGCCCGTAGCCCTTGAGGTTGGCCACGCGGCCCACGGCCACCAAGAGGGCATCGAAGGGAATGCGCACCTCCCGGCCCTGGTGCGACGCGACCAACTGCTTCTCGCCGCCGACCACCTCCACGCGCTCGGCCTTGTGGTCGACGAGTACCGCAACCCCTTCGGCGCGAAAGCGCTGCGTGACCAGCTCTGAAACCTCGGGGTCCTCGCGCAACAGGATGCGTGGTGCCATTTCGACCTGGGTGACCTGGGAGCCCAGCCGCGCGAAGGTCTGGGTGAGTTCACTGCCGATCGGACCGCCGCCCAGCACCACCAGTCGTTCGGGGCGTTGGCGCAAATCCCAGACGTTGTCCGAGGTCAGCACTTCGACCTGGTCGATCCCCGGGATGGGCGGCACGAAGGGGCGCGCGCCGGCCGCGATGACGATGCTGCGCGTGGTGAGGCGCTGCGTGCTGCCGTCGTCGCGCGTGATCTCGACTTCCCACGGCGAGACGATGCGCGCCGTGCCCTGAACCACATCCACCCCCAGTTCGGTGTAGCGCTCGACCGAGTCGTGGGGCTCGATCGTCTCGATCACCCGCCGGACGCGCTCCATCACCTCGGCGAAATCGAAGTCCACCTCGGCGGAGCGGATGCCAAATTCCTTGGCGCGGCGCACGTGGGAGAGAAACTTCGCCGAGCGGATCAGCGCTTTCGAGGGCACGCAGCCGTTGTTCAGGCAGTCACCGCCCATGTGGTGCTTCTCGACCAGCGTGACCTTGGCCTTGACGGCCGCTGCGATGTAGGCGGTCACCAACCCGGCGGAGCCGCCACCGATCACCACCAGGTTGCGCTCGAAAGTACGGGGGCGAGTGAAGCGCGCGTACACCCGGCGCGCCTGGACTGCCGCGACGATCTTGCGCGCCACCAGGGGAAAGATCCCCAGCAGCGCGAACGAACCCAGCAGCCCCGGCGAGACGATGCCCGCGAGCGAGTCAATGCGCGCCAGCTGGGTGCCGGCGTTGACGTAGACCAGCGTGCCGGCCAGCATGCCCAGCTGGCTGACCCAGTAGAACGTCCAGGTGCGCATCGCCGTCAGGCCCATCGCGAGGTTGATCAGGAAGAACGGCACCACCGGTACCAGGCGCAGTGCGAACAGGTAGAACCCGCCCTCCTTGGTGACACCGGCATTCACCGCGGCCAGGCGCGCGCCGAAGCGCGCCCGGACCCAATCCCCCAGCAGCCAGCGCGAAGCGAGGAAAGCCAGGGTCGCCCCGATCGTCGAAGCAAACGACACCACCAGCGTGCCCCAGCCCATGCCCAGGAAGGCCCCCACCGCCAGCGTCATCAGCGCCGCCCCCGGCAGCGACAGCGCCACGACGACCATGTAGCCGAGGAAGAACAGCAGCGCCGCCACGAGCGGCTGCGCCGCGCGCC
>JAHYJF010000180.1 GCA_019428955.1 Burkholderiaceae bacterium | reverse complement strand
CTCGGCGGACGCCTACGCGTCCTTCGAGGAAGCGGCCAAACAGGCTGACGGCGAGCGGATGGTGGCTGAAACCGGCCAGCTATTCCTGCGCGAGATCCTCTCGGTGGGCGGGAGTCGACCGGCCATCGACTCTTTTCGCGCGTTCAGAGGTCGGGACCCCGATATTGCGGCACTGCTCCGCCATAATGGCATGGTCTAAAACCCTGGCAGGAACCATCGCGATGTCCAAGCGCCTCTGCTCCATTCTTCGAGCCGCTGCCCTGCTATTGCTGTTCGTCGGCAGCGCCCAGGCCCAGTACAAGTGGATCGGTCCCGACGGGACGGTCAGCTATGGCGATCTCCCGCCGCCGCCCCGGGCGCAGATCGTCGATGGCTCGCGGGGGAGCGCAACCCCGGCGGATGGCGCCGAAACCGCGCTGCCCTACGCGCTGCGCACGGCCGCGACGCGTTTCCCGGTCACGCTCCACACCGCGCCGCGCTGCGAACCCTGTGATATGGGGCGCGCTCACCTCAATAAGCGCGGCATTCCCTTTGCCGAGCGCACCATCGTCACCCAGGCGGATGTCGAGGTCCTGAAGAAATTGGGATCGTCGGGGAAAGTGCTCCCGGTGCTCGGGGTCGGCAACGAACGCACCGACGGCTATGAGTCAGGTTCCTGGGATCGTCTGCTCGACGCCGGCGGTTTCCCCAAGACCTCGATGCTGCCCGGCAACTACGAGGCGCCGGCGCCGCAGGTGTTGGCCGAACGCTCGGCGGGCGCGAAGGAGGCGACCGGCGCCCAGCCCAAGCCCCAGGGGTCGGCGAGCGGGGGCACCGAATCGCCCAGTACGGAGGACTTCCCGAGGACCGAGTTCGTCGCCTCGAGCGGCGCTCCGTTGCGCCTGCCGGGAATGCCCGACCCGCAATCCGAACCGGCATCTCGGGTTCGTTTCTGAGCCAGCCGAGCGCAGGGCGCCTGACGCGTCAGCCCTCCACCAGCCACCGGGCGGGCGGCGAGCACTTGATCTAGCGGTGTGCCCCAGCCACCAACTGGGCCGCAGCCAGGTCTTCCAGCGCCGTCCCCACTGACTTGAACAGCGTGACCTGGGTCGGGTTGCGCCGCCCTTTGACGGACCCACCAACCAGGCTGGCCAGATCTCCCTGGACCTGCTCACGAACGATCAGACCGGCGGCCAGCGGCTGCGTCAGGTCGCCCGCTTCCTCGAGCGCGCCCTGGTAGGTATCGACGAATAGCGCGGCCGACAACACCGCCTGATCGTCGACCTCGCGCATGTCGCGGCGAAAGCCCCCGACCAGGTCGAGGTGAGTGCCCGGCGAGAGCCATGCCCCGCGCACGACCGGCTCCTTGGCGGTGGTGGCACAGGTCACGATGTCGGCGCCGCGCACTGCTGCCTCCAGATCGGACACCGCTTGCGCCGGCAGACCCTCGCCGCGCAGGGTTCCAGCCAGTGCTTCCCGGCTGCCGGCATTCCGGCCCCAGACCAGCACACGGTCTATGGCCGGGCGCAACGACACGTGAGCCCGGGCCATCCAGCCGGCGAGACGACCGCTGCCAACCAGCAGCAGCGTGCGGGCGTCGTCGCGGGCCAGGTAGCGAGCAGCCAGCGCCGAGGCCGCTGCGGTGCGGCGCAGCGTCAGCGCTTCGCCGTCGAGCAAGGCGATGGCCTCGCCACTGTCGCGCTCGAGCAGCAGGTAGGTCGCCTGCACGCTGGCCACGCCGCGCGCGGCGTTCTCCGGCATCACGGTCACGACCTTGACGCCCAGCGCGTTCGCTGACCAGGCCGGCATCAGCAGCAGGGTATCCGCGCCTCCCAACTGGTGGGCGTGGCGTAGCGGCACGCTGGCCCCCTCGGCAAAGGCTTGCGCGAGAGCATCGACCAGCGCTTGCCAGGGCAAGGCCGCGTGAACTTCCTCGGCTGCGTAGACTTTCAGCATGGTGCGAAGTGTACTGGTCCTTTACCGAGGCGTCATCGGGTCGGGAAAACGTGCTAGCGTGGCGCGGATGAATCGTCCAACCAGACAGATAGATTCCCGCTCGACATGAAGATCGCCACCTGGAACGTCAACTCCCTGCGCGTGCGCCTCGGCCATGTGCTCGACTGGATCTCGGCCAACGAGCCCGATGTCCTCGCCCTGCAGGAGACCAAGCTCAGCGACGAGAAATTTCCCGTCGCGGCACTGGCCGAAGCCGGCTACGAGGCGGTCTTTGCCGGCCAGCCGACCTACAACGGGGTGGCGATCCTGGCGCGTCGCGCCACGCTCGGGGCACCAACTGCGGTGGTGCGCGGCAATCCGCTCTTCCCCGATGAGCAGCAGCGCCTGATCAGCGCCGAGGTCGGTGGGCTGCGCATTGTCTGCGCCTACTTTCCCAACGGCCAGTCGGTTGACTCGGACAAGTACCAATACAAGCTGGCCTGGATCGACGCGCTAACCAACTGGCTGGCCCGGCGCGACGCCGCCGCGCCGGCGACGGTGCTGCTGGGTGACTTCAACATCGCCCCGGAAGATCGCGATGTTCATGACCCGGCAGCGTGGCAGGGCTTGGTGCTGTGCTCGGAGCCGGAACGCGAACGCTTCAGGGCGCTGATCGCTGACGACTTCGTCGACACCTTCAGGATGTTCGACCAGCCGGAGCGCAGCTTCAGTTGGTGGGACTACCGTAGGCTCGGTTTTCGCCGCAATGCCGGGCTGCGCATCGACCACGTGCTGGTCGATGCCAGGCTCGCTCCACGGGTTGTCGCCTGCACCATCGACCGCGCCCCGCGCAAGCTCGAGCAACCATCGGACCATGCGCCGGTGATGGTTGAGCTAAGCTGAGCCGCCGGCGCCAAGCGCTGCCATCAGCGCCGCTGAGGCCGCCGCGGCCGGTTCACCAGACTGCGCCGCGACCCGCGCCCTTACCTCGGCTGCGAGCAACTCGCGCCACTGCGTCACGACCAGCCCGGCGCCAGCACCACTTCCCTGCCCGGCGGAGAACCCGCCGCCGGCGTAGCTCTGGTCAGCTCCAACACCGGCAGTACCGGGCAAGGATTCGCTCGAAGCCAGCGCGGTCGCGCGCCTGATCTCCGGCGGCAAGTCGTTCGCGGTCACGACCTGGGACGGTGCCATCACCGTCAGCCAGTTGCATACGTTCTGCAGCTGGCGGACATTGCCCGGCCATTCAAAGCGTTCCAGTGCCGCGACGGCATCGGCGCCGAGCTTCTTGGGCGCCACGCCGTGTTCGCGGGCCGAACGCGACATGAAATGATTGGCGAGCAGCGCGATGTCTTCGCTGCGTTCCCGCAGTCGCGGCAGCCGCAGCCGAATAACATCGAGCCGATGCAACAGGTCCTCGCGAAACGCTCCGCTGACAACGTGGGACTCGAGGTCCTGGTTGGTCGCCGCGATCACGCGGCAGTCGGCGGCCAGCGTCTGATGGCCGCCGACGCGATAGAACCGGCCATCGGAGAGCACCCGCAGCAAGCGGGTCTGGAGCGCCGCCGGCATGTCGCCGATCTCGTCGAGAAACAGGGTGCCGCCGGCGGCCTGCTCGAAGCGCCCGCGGCGCATCTGCACCGCGCCGGTGAAGGCGCCGCCGGCCCGGACGGCAGCGCGCCGGCGTTCGTCGCGCTCGGCCCTCTGGCGCTGCAGATCGGGGCGGAATTCGAACACCACGAAGCCCATGCTTGCGATCACCACGGTGACGTCGGTCAGCAGCTCGAGCGCTTCGCGCCCCGGCCTGGTGTTCGTCAGTTCGGTGCGCCGCTCGTCGAATTTCCCGGCCAGCGCCTCTGCCAGCAGGCGGTCGAATTCGGCGGATCCGACAAACGGTGCGGCGAAGGGCTGGCCGCGCGCCCGGCGCAGAGACACCTCGAACAGTTCCTCCGCGGCGTCATTGAGAAACAGCAGGTTGCCGGCGCGATCGACCACGGCAACCGACCCGGCCAGCAGGTCGAGGCCGGCAAAGACGGTGGGATCGATCGAACCTGCCGGGGCGACGTCCGCATCTTCCGGGACAGGATCACGCTGGCTGCCCACGCCGTGCCCCGACAGGGCTAGTTGCGGATCGCGTCGAGCTCGCGCTTGAGCGTCGCGACGTTGGCCTCGGAGCGCGCGATATCGTCTTTCAGCCGTTCCACCCGTTCGAGGTACTTCTGGTAGTTACGCTCGTCACCGCGCCGGTCCGGCGTGCCGCCCTTGTACTCGGCCATCAGGGTCGCGAGGCGGTCTTTCTCGTTGCGCAACTCGTCCTCGATGATCCGGCGGCGATCGCTGTCGCGGGCTTTCTGGGTGGCGGGATCGACCTTGGGAAAATCCTTGCCGCCTGACTTGGCGTTGGCGGCGGCACCGGCAGACGCTCCCGCTGCTGCCTTCGGCGGCAACTTGGGCGTCGGGATGGTCGTGACTTCCGGCAGGTCGACCTTGCGGCAGCGAGCTTCGCGGCCGGCGCTGACGCTGTTGCTGTACTCGACCACTCCCCCTTCGCCCTCGCAGCGATAGATCTGCGCTGACGCTTCAAGCGCAAGGGTCAGGCCCAATAGTGCAATCAGGAGTCTGGTCATCTTTCAGTCGGTGCGTACTTGGTGGGTTCAGGCGTTCGGGCCGGAGTCTGCCAAGAGGCCCCGGCCCGATATCCAGTTCTGCGTACCTTAGCAGGAATAGGTCAGGTCAAACTCGATCGGATGGGTGGTCATGCGCAGTGCCGTGACCTCTTCCATTTTCAACTCGATGTAGGCATCGATCATCACGTTGTCAAAAACCCCGCCGCGGGTGAGGAAGGCACGATCCTTGTCGAGTGCCTCGAGCGCCATGTCCAGCGAACTCGCCACCGTCGGGATTGCCTTGCCTTCTTCAGGCGGCAGATCGTAGAGGTTCTTGTCGGCGGCCTCGCCCGGATGGATCTTGTTCTCGATGCCATCGAGCCCGGCCATCAACATCGCGGCAAACGCCAGGTACGGGTTGGCGGCAGGATCGGGGAAACGCACCTCGACGCGCCGTGCCTTGGGATTGCTGACGTGGGGGATACGCAGCGACGCCGAGCGGTTGCGCGCCGAATAGGCGAGCATCACCGGCGCTTCAAAGCCAGGCACCAGGCGCTTGTACGAGTTGGTGGTCGGGTTGGTGATCGAGTTCAGTGCCCGGGCATGCTTGATGATCCCGCCGATGTAGAACAACGCGGTATCCGACAGGCCAGCGTACTTGTCGCCGGCGAAGAGGTTCTTGCCGTCTTTCCAGATCGACTGGTGGACGTGCATGCCGGAGCCGCTGTCGCCAACGATCGGCTTGGGCATGAAGGTGGCGGTCTTGCCGTAGCTGTGCGCAACGTTATGGATGACGTACTTCATCAACTGCACCCAGTCGGCACGGGTCACCAGCTCGGCGAACCTGGTGCCGATCTCGCACTGTCCGGCGCCGCCCACCTCGTGGTGGTGGACTTCGACCGGGACCCCCATCTGTTCCATGATCAGAACCATTTCGGAGCGGATGTCCTGCAGCGAGTCGACCGGCGGCACCGGGAAATAGCCGCCCTTGGCCCGGGGACGATGAGCGAGGTTACCGCCCTCGAACTCCTTGCCGGTGCTCCAGGAGGCTTCCTCGGAGTTGATCTTGACCGAGCAACCCGACATGTCGACATGCCAGGTCACCGAGTCGAAGATGAAGAACTCGGGCTCGGGACCGAAGTAGGCGGTGTCGCCGATTCCAGTCGACTTGAGATAGGCCTCGGCACGCCGGGCGATCGAACGCGGGTCACGAACGTAGCCCTTGCCGTCGGCAGGCTCGATCACGTCGCAGGTGATGATCATGGTCGATTCTTCCCGGAACGGATCCATCTGGGCGGTCGCGGGATCGGGCATCAGCAGCATGTCGGAGGCCTCGATGCCCTTCCAGCCGGCGATCGACGAACCGTCGAAAGCGTGTCCTTCGGTGAACTTGTCATCGGTGAAATGCGAGCGTGGCACCGTGACGTGCTGCTCCTTGCCGCGCGTGTCGGTGAAGCGCAGATCGACAAACTTGACGTCGTTGTCGGCGATGGTCTTCATCACTTCAGTGACGGTGCTCATGAAAATCTCTCCAGGTGGCAATTGAAATTGACTACGTCTTACCATGCCTAGCAAATTTCGTGCCAGCACGGCGTGACCTGCTGAGCTCGTGCCATGCCCGTAAACCACCTCTTCCCGCGGCACGAATGTGGAGCGCTACCGCCCTGACGCACCAGTCTGGTGCAGTCGATGTCGCAGTTTAGCGCAGGCCGCCGACCGGCGCCTCTTATTGGGGCAGGGCGGCGCGGACCGGCTAGCTCACGTCGGCGCGCAGGAAGATCTGCTGCAAGTCATTCAGGAAACGGCGCCCTAATTCGGTGGCACGCAGCGTCTCGCGATCCTCGTCGAGCAAGCCCTTGGCACGGGCGAGGCGCAGTTCGGGGGCCATTTCGTTCGGGTCGATCCCGGTGTGGCGGACAAACAGCGCCATTGGCACGCCATCGACGAGACGCAAGGCGTTCAGCATGAACTCGAAGACCAGGTCGTCGCGCGTCAGGACACGGCTCGCTTCGACGCCATCTCCCGAGAGCGCGGAGTCCATGTAGCGTTGCGGGTTTCGAAAACGCTGCTCACGCACGATCCGGTCGGCGAACGAAATCTTGCCGTGCGCGCCCGCGCCGATGCCGAGGTAGTCGCCGAACTGCCAGTAGTTCAGATTGTGTTCGCAGCGCCGGGCCCGGCGGGCGTAGGCCGAAACCTCGTAGCGCAACAGTCCCGCAGCCCCGAGCCGCTCCTCGATCATGGCCTGCATGTCAGCGGTCAGGTCCTCATCGGCCAGCGCCGGCGGGTGGGTGGCAAAGGCCGTCCCGGGCTCGATCGTCAGGTGGTAGAAGGACAGGTGCGGCGGCTCGAAAGCCAGAGCCTCGGCGAGATCCGTGGCGCAGTTCGCGAGGCTCTGCCCCGGCAAGGCGTACATCAGGTCGACGTTGAAACCTGCAAAGTGCGTCGCGGCCACCTCCAGCGCGCGCCTCGCCTGGGCGCCGTCGTGGACCCGGCCCAGTGCCGCCAGGGCCTGGTCCGAGAAGCTCTGCACGCCGACCGAAAGCCGCGTCACTCCGGCCTGCGCAAACGCCTTGAAACGCTGGGCCTCGAAGGTGCCGGGGTTGGCCTCCATCGTGACCTCGGCCCCGGGCAAGACCTGCAGGCGGGCGCGAATCATCGCCAGCAAACGGTCGATCGATTCCGGCGCGAACAGGCTCGGGGTGCCACCGCCGATGAATATGCTGCGCACGCTGCGCCCCCAGATCTCGGGCAAGGCGCGTTCGAGGTCGGCAGTCAGCGCGTCGAGGTAGCGCGCCTCGGGCACACCATCGTCCCCTTGCTCGAAGGAGTTGAAGTCGCAATACGGGCACTTGCGCATGCACCACGGCAGGTGGACGTAGACCGACAAGGGCGGGGCGGGTACC
>JAHYJF010000179.1 GCA_019428955.1 Burkholderiaceae bacterium | reverse complement strand
GGGCTGAACCTGATGAAAGGATTCGGGCGTGAGCTGCGCCAGCGGCTGGCCGGAATCAATGGTTGTACCCACCTGAGCGAGCTTGCCCAGCAACTGCCCACCCTCGCCATCCAGGCGATGGCCGGCAGCGCACTGGCCCGGCGCGTCCAGGAAGCCGGCGAGCGCGGTTTGCGCAAGCCATTTCAGCTCGACAGTTGCCAAGCCATGCGTACCGATGGGGAAGCGGTTCGCCGCTACTACCCGAAGTGGTATGTCGGAACTGCCGGCGAACCCCAGACCGCCTCCGAAGGCGGCTGATTCACTCCCGAATTCCCGGATTCTTGACGAGGAAACGCGATGAAGATTCACGAGTATCAAGGCAAGGAAATTCTCAGGAAATACGGCGTGCCCGTGCCGCGCGGCATCCCGTGTTTCTCGGTCGATGAAGCCCTGAAGGCCGCCGAGACGCTCGGTGGTCCGGTTTGGGTGGTCAAGGCGCAGATTCATGCCGGCGGCCGCGGCAAGGGCGGCGGCGTCAAGCTCGCCCGCTCGCTGGCCGAGGTCCGCGAGAACGCCGAAGCGATCATGGGCATGCAACTGGTTACCCATCAGACCGGACCGGCCGGACAGAAGGTACGCCGCCTGCTGGTCGAGGAAGGCGCCGATATCCGTGACGAACTCTACGTCGGCATCGTGATCGATCGCGTTACCCAGTTGGTCACGGTGATGGCCTCGAGCGAGGGCGGGATGGACATCGAGGAGGTGGCCGCCCACACGCCCGAGAAGATCTACAAGATGTCGGTCGACCCGGACACGGGCCTCACCGATGAACAGGCCGACGAGCTCTCGCGCAAGATCGGCATCCCCGAGGCCTCGGGGATGCAGGGTCGGGCAGTGCTCCAGGGCCTGTGCAAGGCCTTCTGGGAAACCGATGCGTCACTGGCCGAGATCAATCCCCTGATCGTTGCCGGCGACGGACGCGTGGTGGCGCTCGATGCCAAGATGAACTTCGACGCCAACGCGCTCTACCGCCATCCCGAGATCGTCGCGATGCGCGACCTTGACGAGGAAGATCCCGCCGAGGTCGAGGCCAGCGCCCATGACCTGGCCTATATCCCGCTCGACGGTAACATCGGTTGCCTGGTCAACGGCGCCGGGCTGGCGATGGCCACGATGGACACCATCAAGCTCTTCGGCGGCGAGCCCGCCAACTTTCTCGACGTCGGCGGCGGAGCCACTGCCGATAAGGTCACCGAGGCTTTCAAGCTGATGCTGCGCAACCCCAACCTGAAGGCGATCCTGGTCAATATCTTCGGCGGAATCATGCGTTGCGACGTGATCGCCGAGGGCGTGGTCGCCGCGTCCAAGGCGGTGTCGCTGAATGTGCCGCTGGTGGTGCGGATGAAAGGCACCAACGAGGAGATCGGCAAGAAGATCCTGGCCGATTCGGGCTTGCCGATCATCTCGGCCGACACCATGGGCCAGGCCGCGGAGAAAGTAGTCGCGGCCGCCAAGGCCTGAATCGCGAATTCGAAAACGGGAACCTAAGCAATGAGCATCCTGATCGACAGGAATACCAAGGTGATCACCCAGGGGATCACCGGCAAGACCGGCCAGTACCACACCCGGATGTGCCGCGAATATGCCAACGGCAAGGCGGCGTTCGTGGCCGGCGTGCATCCCAAGAAGGCCGGTGAGGACTTCGAGGGCATCCCGATCTTCGCCAGCGTGCGCGACGCGCGCGCCGCCACCGGCGCGACCGTCTCGGTGATCTATGTGCCGCCGGCGGGCGCCGCCGAGGCCATCTGGGAAGCTGTCCAGGCCGAGCTCGAACTGGTGATCTGCATCACCGAGGGCATCCCGGTGCGCGACATGGTCGTGGTCCGGGACCGCATGCGTAAGGCCGGCAGCAAGACCCTGCTGCTCGGACCCAACTGCCCGGGGCTCATCACGCCCGAAGAGATCAAGATCGGTATCATGCCCGGTCACATCCACCGCAAGGGCCGCATCGGGGTGGTGTCGCGCTCCGGCACGCTGACCTATGAGGCGGTTGCCCAGGTGACGGCGCTCGGGCTGGGCCAGTCGTCCGCTGTGGGCATCGGCGGCGATCCGGTCAACGGGCTCAAGCACATCGATGTGCTGCGCCTGTTCAACGACGACCCGGGAACCGACGCAGTGGTGATGATTGGCGAAATCGGCGGCACCGACGAGGAAGAAGCCGCGCACTGGGTCAAGGGCAACATGAAGAAACCCGTGGTCGGGTTCATCGCCGGCGTTACTGCCCCCCCGGGCAAGCGCATGGGTCACGCCGGCGCGATCATCTCGGGCGGCAAGGGCACGGCGCAGGAAAAGCTCGCCGTGATGGATGCCTGCGGCATCAAGGTCACCCGCGATCCCTCGGAGATGGGTTCGCTGCTCAAGACCGTGCTCTGAGCAGGCCGCGGTGCGGTTGCGTGATGATGGTGCTCGAGGCCGAAGTTGATTGAGTTCCTGGTAACGATGAACTGGGCGGCAGTCGCCCAGATCATCATGATCGACCTCCTGCTGGGCGGCGACAATGCGGTGGTGATCGCGCTGGCGTGCCGCAACTTGCCCAAGAAGCAGCGGATGAAGGGCATCGTGTTTGGAACCGCCGGTGCCATCGTCCTGCGGGTAATCCTGATCGTGTTCGCAGTGGCGATGCTGCAGATCCCGTTCCTCAAGATCGTCGGGGGCGCCCTGTTGTTCTGGATCGCCATCAAGCTGTTGTTGCCCGAGCAGCAAGACGGTCACCACGATCTCGTGGCCGGAGCCACGCTGATGGCCGCGGTGCGCACCGTCATCGTCGCCGACCTGGTGATGAGCGTCGACAACGTGATCGCGATCGCCGGGGCGGCCCAGCAGGCCGATCCCGAGCACCAGATGGGCCTGGTGATCTTTGGCTTGCTGGTGAGCATTCCGATCATCGTCTGGGGCAGCCAGCTCGTGATCGGCCTGATCGAACGCTTCCCGATCGTGGTCTGGGGCGGCGGGGCGCTGCTGGGTTGGATCGCCGGCCACATGATGGTGACCGACGTCTGGGTGGTGCGCACCCTGGGCCAGCCCGGCTGGCTCGTGCAGTATGGGGCGGCGCTGGTCGGGGCCCTGATCGTTGTTGCCGCAGCCAAGGTGCGGATCGCCCGGGCTGCCCCCGCGGGCACTCGGTGACCCTTTGTTAGCTGGCCGCCAGGCCGGCCGTCGCGCTCGCGCGCTTCCGTCTGGCGGCGCGCTGGCCCCATTCATGAAATAGTTCCTTAGAGTTCTTCCACCCCCCCCTGTACGATTTGCCCATGTCAGCCAAACCCCCAAATGCGGCAGGGCGGCGTACGCCTCCTGGCAGAGGCGCGTTGAGTCCGCTCGCGCGCTCGCGACTGAGCCGCTTTGCGGCCGGGGCGGCGATCGTCATGGGTTTCTGCGTCTGGCAGGTGGGGGCGCCCGGGTCGGGCTGGTTTGGTGCCATCGACCGCTGGACCTACGATGCCAGGCTGAGGATGCGCGATACCGTCGCCGATGACCGGATCGTGATCGTCGATATCGACGAGCGCAGCCTTGCTGAACAGGGCCGCTGGCCGTGGCCGCGCAAGACGCTGGCTGATCTCGCCCGGCGCCTTACCGATGACGGCCGCGCGACAGTGGTCGGTTTCGACGTGGTTTTCGCCGAGCCCTCGCGCGAAACCGGCAACGACGACGCCTTTGCAGCCGCACTCTCGGGGCATCGGGTTCACCTCGGGTACTACTTCGGCAATGAATCAAAGGGCCTGGGGGTCGGGGTGTTGCCCGCCCCCGTCCTGCCGGCGCACGCGCTGCCTCCCGGGCAGCGGGTTACGTCCTGGGATGGCTATGGCGCCAATCTGGCCGTCTTGCAGGATGCCGCCGCCGGCGGCGGATTCCTCAATCCGCTGGTCGACCCGGACGGCGTGGTGCGGGCCCTGCCGGTCGTGGCCGCCTACGGCGACCAGCTCTATTCCTCATTGGCGCTCGGATTGCTGCGTGATTACCTCGGCGGTGCCGCGCTGGTATTGTCCGAGCAGGCCATCTACTTGCGCGGTGCGCGGGGCAAGGCGTCATTGCCGATTTCCGAGGGGATGACCGCGCTGGTGCCATTTGCCGGCAGCGCGCGACCGTTTCGCTACGTCTCGGCGAGCGACGTTCTCGCCGGCCGGGCTGACCGCAAGTGGTTCGAGGGCCGCATCGTCCTGGTCGGTACTACCGCTCCGGGACTGACCGACCTGCGGGCAACGCCGGTGGGGGCGACCTTCCCGGGCGTGCAGATCCACGCGCAACTGATTTCCGGGGCGCTCGATGGCACCATCAGCCAGCGTCCCGCCGACGCCGGCCTGCTGGCCGCCGCCTCGATGGGCCTGGTCGGCCTGGCGCTGGCCGCAAGTTCGCCGCTGATCGGTCCGCTGGGGGTCCTGCTGGTCGGGGGCATCGGGATGGGCTCCTTGGTGGCCTGGAACACCTTGGCGTTAAGCAATTTCGCCCTGGTGTTACCGCTCGCCGCCGGCCTGGCGATGGTGCTGGTATTGACGCTGTTCAATCTCGCCGCCGGCTATCTCAGCGAGGGCCGCGCCCGACGCGCGGTGGTGGCGCTGTTTGGCGAATACGTGGCCCCCGAGCTGGTCAAGCAAATGGCGCTCGATCCGCTCAGCCATCGTGCCGACGCCAGTGCCGATCGGGAAGTGACGGTGCTCTTTGCCGACATCCGCGGCTTCACCGCGATGGCCGAGAAAATGCAGCCCGAGCAGTTGCGCGAATACCTCAACGAATTCCTGACCGCGATGACCGAGGTGATCCACGCCCACCGCGGCACGCTCGACAAGTACATCGGCGACGCGGTGATGGCCTTCTGGGGCGCTCCGCTCGAGGACCCGGCCCACGCCGACCACGCCGTCGAGGCCGCCCTGGCGATGCAGATCGAGGCCCAGCTGCTCTCGCGCCGCTTCGTTGAGCGCGGCCTGCCGCCGCTCGCCGTCGGCATCGGACTGAATTCGGGCGTCGTGCGGGTCGGCGAGATGGGCTCCAAGTTGCGCCGTGCCTATACGGTGATCGGCGACGTAGTCAACCTGGCCGCCCGCCTCGAGGGCCTGACCAAGCGCTTCGAGGTGCCGGTGATTCTGGGCGAAGCCACGGCGCGGCTCTGCCGCCAGATGCAGTGCAGCCAACTCGAGCGGGTGACAGTCGCGGGACGCATCGAGCGCGTCGCCGTTTATGTTCCCGCGCCGGCCGACGGCGTGCCGGGGGTGCTCAAGATCGCTCCCGACGGGGTCGTCGGGGTTCCCGAAGCGGTGCGCAAGACTTCGATAGCGGGCCGATGAAAGTTCGCGTGCTCGGCTGCAGCGGCGGCGTCGGTAGCGGCATGCGAACCACTTCGTTCCTGGTCGACTCCGACATCCTGCTCGACGCCGGCACCGGGGTCTACGACCTGACGGTCGCCGAGCTCGCCGAGATCGACCACGTCTTCCTGACCCATTCGCATCTCGACCACATCGCGGCGCTGCCGCTGCTGGTCGATTCGGTCGGATCGCTGCGCCAGCGCCCGGTGGTGGTTCATGCCCTGCCCGAAACGATCGCGGCGCTGCGCACCCATATCTTCAATTGGGTGATCTGGCCCGACTTCACCGAAATCCCCCACTACGAGCGGCCGTGGATGGAGTTTGCGCCGCTGGCGATCGACTCGGTGGTCGAGATTGCCGGACGCAGCGTGCGCAGCCTGGCTGCGAGCCACACCGTGCCGGCGCTGGCCTTCCAGGTCTTCACCGATGAGGCCGCGCTGGTGTTCTCGGGCGACACCGGCCCCAACGACGACTTCTGGCGGGCGGTCAACGGCATGGACAACCTGCGCTACCTGATCGTCGAGACGGCGTTTGCCAACCGCGAGCGCGACCTGGCCCTCGCCGCCAAGCACCTCTTCCCGATCCAGCTGGGCGAGGAACTCGCCAAGCTGCAACGCGAGCCCGAGGTGCTGATCACCCACCTCAAGCCCTCGGACCGCGAGCTGATTGCCTCCGAGGTCGGCGCCTGGGCCGGCCACCACAGCCCGCGGGTGCTGGTGCAGGGCGAAGTGCTCGAGATGTGAGCGCGCGGGTGACGCGATTCGTCACCCCGGGTGACGAGAACCGTCACATTTGGCCGTGATCCCGACCGGCTCCCTTGTTTCCCCAGCGCCCCGGCCAAATCGACGCCTCCCGGGACCATCCCGACAGACGGTCGATACCGCCCAAAAGCGTGACCGATGTCACGCCTGTCACCGCAAATTCCGCCGTTCGTCGCTCCTCGCGATTTCCTGGCGCCAGCTGGCACGGGTGCTGCTTTATATGACCCGAGTGAAGCTTTTTCGCTTCCCGGTTTCAACATCAACCTTCTGGAGATTGGAAATGAGCAAATTTGGCAAGATGGGCAAGCAGGTACAAAAGGGCTTCACGTTGATCGAACTGATGATCGTCGTGGCGATCATCGGCATCCTCGCCGCGGTAGCGATTCCGGCTTATCAGGACTACACGGTCCGGGCGCGGGTAACTGAAGCATTGGCACTGGCCTCGGCAGCCAAGACGACCGTTTCAGAGAACGCGATGAACGGCGCCGCAGATTTCTCCGCCGGCTGGACGCCGCCGAACCCGACGAATAATACGGAGAGCGTTCTTGTTGACGCAAATACTGGCGTCATCACCATGGTGACGACTCCCAAGGCGGGGGAGGTTACTCTCACCCTCACCCCGGCCCCGGCATTGACTCCCGAGACCATTCCCTCGACCGCGCTCACTTGGACCTGTGTTGGTTCCGAAGCCAAATACGTTCCCTCCGAATGCCGTTAATCCTTAACTCGTAGTCAAGAACGCGGCCTTCAGGTCGCGTTCTTCTTTGTGGTCGCGTACCGCTGCCCTAATCAAAATCGGCCTCGCACAGTACGAACTGGGCGCCGATCACCCAGCGCGGACGAGGCCCGATATCTCGCGCGCCGCCGCTTCCACATCCTCGGAGTCGAACACCGCGGTAATAATCGCCACCGCATCAGCCCCGGCCTCAATCACCGCGCGTGCGTTACTCGTATCGATCCCCCCGATCGCCACCGTCCGCCAGCCGCGTCTCCGTCCCTCGCGAAACAGCCCGAGCTCGGCACGCACCGCCGCCGGTTTCGTCGCCGACGAAAACACACTCCCGAACGCCACGTAGTCCGCCACCCCGTCTACGCCTTCGGCCAGCTCGAGGCGGTTGTAGCACGATACCCCCAGGATCTTGCCAGGCCCGATGGCCGCCCGTACCGCCGCGGGATCACCGTCATCGGCGCCGATGTGCACACCAGCGGCGCCCACCTCCAGCGCCAGCCGCCAGTCATCGTTGATGATCAGCGGCACGCCGAATTCAGCGCACAAAGCGTTCAACGCTCGCGCCTGCTCGCGCCGCAACCCGGCGTCGGCCTGCTTGACGCGGTACTGCACCACCGCA
>JAHYJF010000178.1 GCA_019428955.1 Burkholderiaceae bacterium | reverse complement strand
CTGTTCATCAACCTGGGCTGGGCGAGTATCTTCTGGTTCCTGGCGGCGCTGGGCGCGGTGCTGTGGTTCGCCAATTTTCGCCTTCTGCCCGAAACGCTGCATCGCGACCATGCCCAGCCTTTCAACGTGGCGAGCCTGGCCCGCGGCTATCGCAAGCTGATCACCGACCCCCGCTTCCTCCTGTTGGCGTTCGCCAGCGGCCTGCCGTTCAACGGCATGTTTCTCTACGTGCTGGCGGCACCGGTATTCCTGGGTCATCACCTCGGCCTCGCCCCCACCCAGTTCTGGATGTTCTTCGCGATGACGATCTCCGGCATCATGCTGGGCGCCTGGACTAGTGGGCGCATGGCGGCGCGCCTGGCGCCGCGGCGCCAGGCGCGCGCGGGATTCGTGCTGATGTCACTGGCCGCTGCCGTCAACCTGGTCGCCAACCTGCTGTTCACCGCCCACGTGTCGTGGGCGATGTTGCCGGTGGCGGTATTCGCCTACGGCTGGGCGCTGGTGATCCCGGTGGTGACGCTGATGGTGCTCGATCTCAACCCGCAACGGCGCGGAATGCTGTCATCGCTCCAGGCGTTCATCGCCGGCGCGGCCAACGGGATCATCGCCGGGGTAGTGGCGCCGCTGGTGATGTACTCGACCGTCTGGCTGGCGTTCGCGTCGCTCGCGATGCTGGTGATCGGGCTGGCCGCCTGGGTCGTGGTGCGGCGGTACTGGCCCGAGGTCACCGAGCCGGCTCACATCGGCGCCGCTAACGAAGCGTTGGGCGCCCAGGTGCGCAACGTCCCGGGCTAGCCAGTCGCGGGTGCTGGCGGTCCTCTGCGAGCCGCCGGCCGGCCCGCTCGAGCTCAGCGCCGTGACAGCAGCGAGCCCGTGACCATCCCGAACACGCCAGCGATGAAGCCCGCGAACTGCGGCGGCAGCGTGCCCTCCGGCGCCATGAATTCCATGCCCAGCCAGAACGCGAACCCGAGCACGATCGAGAGCGTCGCACCGGTGTTGTTGGCGCTTTTCCAGAACAGCCCGGCCACCAGAGGCACGAAGGCAGTCGCCAGCGTGATCTTGTAGGCGTTCTCGACCATCGTGTGGATCGTCGTCTCGGCTTCCAGCGAGTAGAGCGAATAGATGACTACCAGCACGGTGAAGACCACCACTACGGCCCGCGTAATCCACAGGAAATGATGGTCCTCGAGGTTCTTCTCCGAGAGAAAGCCGCGCAGGATGTTCTCGGAGATCGTAACCGACGGGGCCAGCAGCGTGCCCGAGGCGGTGCTCATGATTACCGACAACAGCGCCCCGAAGAACACCACCTGGGCCAGCAGCGGCAGGCTGGTCGTGACGAAGTGCGGCAGCACCAGCTGCGGATCCTTGGCGAGCACCTCTGCGGTCATCGCCGGGTCGACCAGGGTTGCCGAGTAGGTTAGGTAGATTGGCACGGCCGCGAACAGGAAGTAGGCCGCGCCGCCGATGACGGTGCCCCAAACCGCGACCCGCTCGGTGTGCGAGGAATTGGCGCGCTGGAACACGTCCTGCTGGGGTATCGAGCCAAAGCCCATGGTGAGCAGGCCGCTGACGAAAGTCACGACCGCGACCCACTCCAGTTCCGGCCAGAACTCGAACTTGCCGGCCGCGCGGGCGTGCTCGATCACCGGGGCAACGCCGTTGACTTCGGGCATGGAGCCGACGATGAAGGCGATCCACAGCAGGCCGACCACGATCACCGTCATCTGGAAGAAGGTCGTCAGCGCTACCGACCACATGCCCCCGAACAGCGTGTAGAACAGCACGACGGTGGCGCCGATCATGATTCCCTGCTCGGTGGAGATCACCTCGGCCGAGAGGACGTTGAACACCAGTCCGAGCGCTGTGACCTGGGCGGCCACCCAGCCGAGGTAGGAGATTGCGATCGCCAGCGACATGACGATCTCGACCGGCCGGTTGAAGCGCTTGCGGTAGAAATCGCCCAACGTCAGCAGCTTCATCCGGTAGAGGGGGCGGGCGAAGATCAGGCCGAAGAGGATCAGCGCGAGCGAGGCGCCAAACGGGTCCGAGATTGTTGCCCCGAGGTTCTCGCTCATCAACGTGCCGGGAATCCCCAGGACCGTCTCGGCTCCGAACCAGGTCGCGAAGACCATCGCGATGACGATCGGCATGCCGAGATTGCGCCCCGCCACGTAGTAGTCCTCTACATTTCTGACGCGGGTCGCGGCGTAGGCGCCGATGCCGAGCGAAACGAGTAGGTAGAAGATGACAAAGCCAATCAGCGTCTGGTTCATTGGGGTGATTTCCCTGACGTCCAGTGGTGCGCTTTCGTCCGCCTGCTGAGTCCGGCAGTCCCACGCCGCGCGAGCGGCCCCCGCTGATCGTTGCGGGCTCCCGGGCGCGGCGCGCATGGTACCGCAATTCGCCGCCGAACAAGCAATCGCGGATCACCGTGCTGCGGTTATCGCACCGGGAGGCGGCGATGCCTGGCCCCTCCCGGGGCACGCGAACGCGGCGATGAGTTCAGGGGCTGAGCTTGACCTGGAAGCCGCGCTGCACGCCGGGGCGTGCCATCATCGTTTCGTACCAGCGGGTCACATGGGGAAACTCGGCGAGATCGATGCGGTGGCGCTGGTGGCGCCAGACCCAGCCGACGATGGCAAAGTCGGCGATCGAGATTTTGCCGCCAAAGAACTCGTGCTGCGCCAGCCGGCGGTCCATGACCCCGTAGAGCCGGCGCGTTTCCTGCATGAAGCGTTCGAGCCCGTATCGCTGGTCGGCCTCGTTTTCCAGCCCGGCGAAGTGGTGGACCTGGCCCGGCGCGGGACCGAATCCACCCATTTGGAACATCAGCCACTCCAGCACCGGGATTCGCGTGCGCAGGTCGCGCGGCAGGAACTTCCCGGTCTTCTCGCCGAGGTAGAGCAGGATTGCGCCAGACTCGAACACGCCCAGCGGTGCCCCACCGGGGCCGTCGGCGTCGATGATCGCCGGGATCTTGTTGTTCGGGCTGATCCGCAGGAAGTCCTCGTTGAACTGCTCGCCCTTGCGGATGTCGACCACCTTGACGGTGTAGGGCAGTTCCATTTCCTCCAGGGCAACGCTGATCTTGCGTCCGTTGGGGGTGTCGAAGGTGAATAACTCGATGCTCATGATCTGGCTCCTGATGAGGTCCGCAGTTCGGGTCATTCTAGCCGTGGGGCAGGGTGGCCGGGGCGCTGGCGCGGCCCACCAGCAGCACCGACCACTCGACCAAGTGTAATCTCGGGGGTGGCGCGGTGCGCGCCATGGCTTCTGGGGGTAGCGGTGAGCGAAGAACCGAACACGACGGGCGAGGTCGATGACCCTGATCCGCAGGAAACCTGTGAATGGCGCGAGGCCTTCGAGGCGCTTGTCGATGCCCATGGGCCGGAGCGCGCCCGCGGGATTCTCGACGAACTGACGCGCGTCGCACGTGAGCGCCGGGTTGGCTGGCGTCCGGAGTTGGCCACGCCGTATATCAACACCATCGACGTCGCCGACCAACCGGTGTTCCCCGGCGACCTCGCGATCGAGGAGCGGCTGGCGGCGCTGATGCGCTGGAACGCGTTGGCGATGGTGGCCAGGGCCAACCAGGCCTACGGCGAACTGGGCGGGCACATCGCGAGCTACGCCAGCGCTGCCGACCTGTTCGAGACCGGCTTCAACCACTTCTTTCGCGGCGACCGCGGTGTTGCTGCCGCGAGCGCGGGCGGGGAGGGCGTCGGGCAGGAGGGATCGCGCCACGGCGACCTGGTATTCCTGCAACCGCACAGCGCGCCGGGCGTCTACGCCCGGGCCTACCTCGAAGGTCGGCTGGAGGAGCGCGACCTGGGCTTCTATCGCCAGGAATTGAGCGCTCCCCGCCACGGGGCTCGGGGCTTGAGCAGCTATCCTCATCCCTACCTGATGCCCGAGTTCTGGCAGTTCCCCACCGGGTCGATGGGCATCGGACCAATCAGCTCGATCTTCCACGCCCGGTTCATGCGCTACCTGACCCATCGCAAGCTGCTCGACTGCACCGGCCGCAAGGTCTGGGGGCTCTTTGGCGATGGCGAAATGGACGAGCCGGAATCGATGAGCGCGCTGACGCTGGCGGCGCGCGAGGGGCTCGACAACCTGGTCTGGGTGATCAACTGCAACCTGCAGCGGCTCGACGGGCCGGTACGCGGCAACGGCCGGATCATCGACGAACTCGAGAAGCTGTTCGCCGGTGCGGGCTGGAACGTGATCAAGCTGGTCTGGGGTAGCGACTGGGACGGGCTGTTTGCGCGCGATCGCAGCGGCGCGTTGGTGCGGGCATTCGCCGGCACCGTCGATGGCCAGATGCAGACCTTCGCGGCGCGCGATGGCAGCTACAACCGCGAAAACTTCTTTGGCCAGGATCCGGAGCTGGCGCGGCTGGCGCAGGGCATGACCGACGAACAGATCGACCGGCTCAAGCGCGGCGGTCATGACATCGTCAAGATCCATGCCGCCTACGCGGCAGCGGCCGTCCACACCGGGCAGCCCACCGTGGTGCTGGCCCAGACCAAGAAGGGCTACGGCATGGGGCCCGCGGCCCAGGGGCGGATGACCACCCACTCCCAGAAGAGCCTCGAGGAAACCGACCTGATCGCGTTTCGCAATCGTTTCGACCTGCCGCTGAGCGACGAACAGGTGCGCACGCTGAGCTTCCACCGGCCGGCCGCTGACTCCGCCGAGATGCGCTACCTGCGCCAGCAGCGCCAGCGCCTGGGCGGCTATCTCCCGGCGCGGCGGACCGATTGCGAGCGGGTGGCCGTGCCAGCGCTGGAGAAATATGCCCAATTCGCCTTGGTGGCCGGCGCGCGCGAGATGAGCACCACCATGGCCTTCGTGCGGATGTTGGGCGCCCTGCTCAAGGATCCGGTGCTCGGGCCGCGCATCGTGCCGATCGTGGCCGACGAGGCGCGCACCTTCGGGATGGCCAACCTGTTCAAGCAGGTCGGCATCTACTCGAGCGTGGGCCAACGCTATGCGCCCGAGGACATCGGCTCGGTGCTGAGCTATCGCGAGGCCCGCGAGGGGCAGATCATCGAGGAAGGGATCAACGAGGCCGGGGCGATGGCGAGCTGGACCGCCGCTGCCACCAGCTACAGCGTGCACGGCGTCGCGATGCTGCCGTTCTACATCTACTACTCGATGTTCGGTTTCCAGCGGGTCGGCGACCAGATCTGGGCGGCCGCGGACCAGCGCCCGCGCGGTTTCCTGCTCGGCGCGACCTCGGGCCGGACCACGCTCGGCGGCGAGGGACTGCAGCACCAGGACGGCAGCAGCCACCTGTGGGCGGCTACGGTTCCCAATTGCCGCGCCTGGGATCCGGCCTTTGCCGGCGAGCTGGCGGTGATCATCGATCACGGGATGCACGAGATGCTCGATGAGCAGCGCGACGTCTTCTACTACGTGACGGTGATGAACGAGAACTACGCCCAGCCGGACCTGCCGCCGGAACGGGCCGCGGAAGTCATTCGCGGCGCCTACCGTCTGGCACACCTGGACGGCAAGGGTTCAGCGGGGCAGGTCACGCTGCTCGCGTCGGGCGCCATCCTGCCCGAGGCGCTGGCGGCAGCCGGCGAACTGGCGGCGGCCGGGATCGCGGTCGATGTGCTCAGTGTCACCAGCTGGAGCGAGTTGGCGCGCGACGGCATGGCTAGCGAACAGAGCGCGCCCGCGAAGGGCGCCACTGCCCGCGCGGCCTGGATCAGCGAACTGCTGCGCGCCACTGCCGGCCCGATCATCGCCGCCAGCGACTATGTGCGGGCAGTGCCCGAGAGCATCCGGGGCTTCGTTCCCGACCAGCGCAAGTACCTGACACTGGGCACCGACGGGTTCGGTCGCAGTGATACTCGTGCCGAGTTGCGCGAGTTCTTCGGGGTCAACGCGGCGAGCATCGCAGCGGCGGCGCGCCGGGCACTCGCCGTACCCAAGGCCAGCCGCGACGTTCGCCGCTAGGAGCCGAGCGGGTCAGCGCAGCGCGTCGGCCATGATCGCGAGCGCCTCGTCGACCTGAGCGCGACTCACGTCGAGATGGGTGACCGCGCGAATCTTCCCGCCGATGGTGCCGATGCGCAATCCGCGCTCGAGACAGCGGCGCGCCAGTTCGGCGGCGCTGATCGTGTCGGGCTCGGGCTCGAAGAACACGATGTTGGTCTGGGGCATGCCGTAGACCAGGCGCAGTCCGGGGAGTGCCGCGATGCCACCGGCGAGTCGCGCCGCATTGGCATGGTCGTCGGCGAGGCGTTCGATGTGGTGGTCGAGCGCGTGCAGGCAGCCGGCGGCAGCGATCCCGGCCTGGCGCATCGCTCCGCCGAAAGCATACTTGTAGCGGTACGCCCGGGCGATGAATTCGCGCGAACCGGCGAGCACCGACCCGATTGGGGCGCCGAGCCCCTTGGTGAAATCGATCCACGCCGAATCGACGTGGGAGCACCACTGACTGGCCGACACGCCCGAGGCCACCGCGGCGTTGAGCAGCCGCGCGCCATCCATGTGGATCGCCAGCCCCCGGTCACGGGCCTTGGCGCAGACCGCGGCGAGACGTTCGCGCGGCCAGATCGAACCGCCGCCGAAATTGTGGGTCTGCTCGACGCACAGCAGCGTGGCCGGGGGCGCGTAGGGCGCGGGCATCGCGGTGAGCCGATCGAGAGCGTCGCCCAGTTCCGTGGCGGTGAAGGTTCCCGCAATCCGCGCGTCGCCACCAGCGCCGCCGAACAAGGGCTCGGTGAGCACTCCCGAGACCAGCCCGGCGCCACCGGCTTCGGCGCGCAGCACATGGGCTTCGCGTTCGGCCAGCATCAGGTCGCCGGCTCTGGTATGGGTCTTGACCGCGATCAGGTTGCACATCGTCCCGGTGGGCAGGAACAGCGCGGCTTCCTTGCCCAGCAGTTCGGCAACGCGCTCCAGCAACAGGTTTACCGTCGGGTCTTCGCGGCGCTGTTCGTCGCCCACCGGGGCGGCCGCGATCGCGGCACGCATGGCTTCGGTGGGGTGGGTTTCGGTGTCGCTGGTCAGCGGAATCATGCCTGCTTGGTTCCTGGTTGGTGACCAAAGAACGGGTCGGTGGCCTGGTAATGCAGGCGGCATTCGGTTTCGCGCCCGCGCAGCACCCTCCGGGCCAGCATCGGGCCGTGGGTCTCGGTGACGACCGTGCACTGGCGTTCGAGGTGCTGGTCGTCGTAGAAGTAGATCATTACCCAGTCCCGTGTGCGGCCGAGCTGGTGGGCCTGGGCGGTGTTGGAGTACAGGGCGGTGAAATGCCAGGCGCCACGGGTGGTCTGGAGCAGCGGCAGCCAGGCTTCGCCGGAGGGGTTGTTGGGTTTGGGCGCGATGGTCTTGAGGTGGCCAAGGCGCGCCTTGCCGCGATATTCGCGGTCGACATCCAGCAACATCGCCGCGCTGGGCAACTCGGCCGCCGTCGGCTGCTCGGG
>JAHYJF010000177.1 GCA_019428955.1 Burkholderiaceae bacterium | reverse complement strand
TCGCCGGTATGGGTCACGCGGTCGACCTTGCCGTGCATCACCCGCTGCGCGCGCACGATCCGAGCGCCAAAGGCCTGGCCGATCGCCTGGTGGCCGAGACACACCCCCAACAGTGGAATCCGGCCGGCGAAGCGCTTGATCAAGGCCAGCGAGACGCCGGCGTCGTCCGGGGTGCCGGGCCCGGGCGAAATCACGATGCCCTGCGGATCCATCTCGGCGGCCTCATCCGGGGTCAGCGCGTCGTTGCGCACCGTGTGGACCTCGGCGCCCAACTCGCCGAAATACTGCACCAGGTTGTAGGTGAAAGAGTCGTAGTTATCGATCATCAGCAGCATGAAACCACCTCCGTTTGCCATCATTTTCGCCGAATCGACAAAATTTCGCCCGGCTTGCCCACAAAAAGAAAGTGCCGGCCTTCTTGGAGGCCGGCATTTCGTGGCTGCGTGACAGGAGCGGTCGAGTGCCTAGGAGTGGCGGCGACGCCCGCTCAGCGAGATCCCGATGAGTCCGAGGCAGAGCGCTGCAAGGGTGCCGGGTGCGGGAACTTCGGTGACGGGAATGCGAATCAGCCCGTTGAGCGTCAGGCTGATATTGTCCAGCCCCCAGGATTCATCGCGATAAGCAGCGCACAAGGATGAACCGTCTTCTCCGCAACTGTAATCATTATCGATCCAGGTGTCCTGCAGGCCCAGGCCGGCGAAAGTCAGGTCCAGGGTGTCGGTGTCGCCGGCGGCGAAGGAGAAGATCATCCCGTAGATCGAGTCCTGGGGGTTGTAGGTGGCCGTATTGATGCCGTCGTAGAACGAGTATCCCAACGCGTACTGAGCCCGCGAGCCGGCCATCAGGAAATCATTTGTCCCGTTGGGAGCTGTCCCGTCAGTCGTGTAGGTCTGCGAGCCGGCTCCGTTGCTGAAACTCTTGTCGAGCAGCGTTCCGTCGTTGACCGTAATCTTGAAACGATCCGAGCCGCCGCCCGCAATCCCGCCTTCGGGTCGATTGTTGTCGGCAGTCCAGCCACCCCACGTGGGGTCGTTACCATCCCAGGAGCGAATCGCCAGGAAATCGAGCGTTAGCGTGACGGTGGCGACGTCTTTCAGGCGCGCATCTTTCAGAGCGAACCTCACCGACTGGGTGCCACCAAATTCGCCCAGGAACTGGTCGATGGTGCTTCCCCCATTCTGGGTCGTTTTGGTTGTGTTCTCGGCTGGGGCGGTGCTCAGCTCCGAGGAACTCCAGCCAGTCATATCAGGTGAACCATTGAAATCGTTGCTATAGATTTCGAGGCTATAGGTCTCGCTCGCATGGGCGCTGCCCAGCGCAGCGGCCAGCGCAGCGGCGGAAAGAGTGCGGCACAGTGTATTCATGAGCAAAGTTGTTACCCGAACTTGTTACCCGAACGGCGGCTTATGCCTCAGGATGCCGACGGGCGATCACCTCAGCAAGGGCAGATATCACATTTTGACCGATCCACGCCCTAGAAACCGCGCACCCATTCCAGCCCGAGATAAGGCCCGATCGAGTCGCCAGACTGGCGCGCAACGCCACCCTTGAGGGTCAGCGCGTCGCCGGCCCGGTTGTCGTAGATGCGGGTCGTGACGCCAATCTGGACTGCGCTGTAGTCAGGCGAGCCTTTCAGGACCAGCTCCGGACCGAACTTCCATCCGTTCAGTCTCATCCGCGCAAACCAGGACCGACTGCCGAATTCCCATTGGGCCAGGCCGTCGAATTCGGCGCCGGCAACGGCGCGCGGCACCCGATACTCGAACTGCGCTTGCGCACGGGTGAAAAAACCACGGTTGACGTTGCCGGGGTCATCGGGACTGAGCCTGGTGTTGGCAAAGCGCAACCCCAGGTAGCCGGCCCACGCCGCGCCGGCGTCTCCGCCCTGGTAGCCGATCGCCCCCGAAAGACCAGGGCTGCGGGCAGTGATCTGCTCGCTGGCGTCGTAGCTGTATTGCAGTGCGTCGAGCCATTCGCGATGGACCCAACCTTGGCCGAGCGCCGAACCGGGCAACGGCGCCAGGTAACCGAGGTAGGCGTAGCCGGCATTGCGCCCGCCCTCGGCGCCGGCGAGCACCAGAGCATCGGCGGCGGCAGCGGGGTTGAAGGCCGAGCCGGCAGCGAGCGCGGCCCCCAGACAGATGATCGCTACTGGTTTCATTGCGAAACGAACTCCAGGGTGTTGCCGCCAACAGTATCGGCAGCGTCTGGCGGGGCAACGTCCTGAGCCTCCGTTACCGCATAAAGGTACATCGGTGAACTGATCTGGTCTAAGACTTCGATAAGTTGCAGTTGTGCGCTCTGGCGAATCTTGCGGCGGCGCGAACGCGCCTTCAACTCAATCCGGGCAGTACTCCCAAGGTTCTCAAACGAAATCACCCGCAGCGATTTGCCCTGCGGATTGCAGCGCAGCAGGCCGGGGATGGAGGTCGGCCCCGGCTGGCCATCACCGTGGATGCTGGCCGGCAGCCAATGCCCCTCAGGTACCGGTTCGCGCCGCTCATTCGAACGGCGCTCAGAGCGCGGGAAATTGGTCAGCGGGGTCCAGATCTGGTCGGAGTAACGGTTCAGCTTCCACTGCAAATCGGAACCGTAGAGGAAATCCTCGATGCGCCGCTGGCCATCGCCGTGGGCCAGAAAGATGCACCCGATCGCCTTGACATAGTGTTTGTTGCTGGGATCTACGTCGCCCGAGTCGCCCACCACCAACGAGCGAATCTGGCCGACGATGCGCAGCGGGCCGTCCGGCAGGAAGATCTTGCCGGCGATGGTGGTGCCGACCGGACCGAGACCTCCGACGGTCCCGTAGAAGCGGAAGCCGGTCGGCGAGATGTCGTCGATCACGCCGACCACGTACTTCCCGTCAGGTCCCAGGAAGCGCGCCGGCAGCGGAATCTGGAAGCGGTAAGTGAGCCTCTTGCGGGCCGAGTTGGTGCGCGCGAAGAGCACGACCGCCAGCGCTAGGGTTGCGTTGATGCCAGCCCACACGATGTTCGCGACCATTCCCTCGAAAGGCAGGGCGCCGTGGTTCAGGTAGAGCAGAATCCCCACCGGGATCGCGACGACGTTGAAAGACAACACCATCAGCTGCGGGCTGGCATAGCGCTGCCAGCGCTCACCGAGGCTGCCCTTGACCGTCACCTTGAACTTGCGTGACCCGAACAGCAGCCCCAGCGTGGCCCAGGCGAAAGCCGCAAACCGCGCCATGTTGTACTGCTCGATCATCAGGCTGCGGCCGTATCCGCGCCCGACCTCCTCGAAGACCCAGAAGGTCAGCAGGTAGTAGGGCAGGAAATGGATCAGGAAATCCCTGGTTTCGACCAGTATGGGCAGGGTTCCGGTGGTCAGAACGATCACCGGCGCGATGTAGAAGACCCCTTTCTGCCAGCCATCGAAGTAGGTCAGCACCGAGGCGAAGTAGTTCAGCCGCTGGGCCATGGTCAGGCCGCGCTTGAACAGGATTCCTTCCTTGCGCCAGACGTGCATCGCGCCCTGCCCCCAACGCACCCTCTGGCTCAGGAACGGCTTCATGGTCTCGGGCGCCAAACCGAAAGCCAGCGGCTCGGCATGATAGACCGAACTGTAGCCATTGGCGTGGATACGCAGCGAAGTGTGCAGATCCTCGGTGATTGTGCCGGTGGCGATCCCGCCGATGGCATCGAGGGCCGAGCGCCTCATGACGGCACAACTGCCGCAGAAGAATGCGGCGTTCCAGTAGTCCTTGCCGCGCTGGATGACGCGGAAGAACAGCGACTGCTCGGTCCAGACCTGCGCCCGGCCGTCACGCTTGCGGTGCTGGAAGGAGTCGAGGTTGAAAAAGTCCTGGGGCGTCTGGACGAACGCCACCTTGTCGTCGTTGAAGTAGCCCAGCGTATGGGTGAGCATGTGCCGGCTGGGCGCGTGATCGGCGTCAAGGATCGCGACGAATTGGCCGCTCGCATGCTGCAGGGCGTTGTTCAGGTTTCCCGCCTTGGCGTGGCTGTTGTCGCTGCGCGCCAGGTATTCGGCGCCGAGTTCCTTGGCCAGCGTCATCATCTCGGGGCGATTGCCGTCGTCCAGCAGCCAGGTGCGATGCGGATAGTCCATGCGCACCGCGGCGCTGACCGTGCGCCGCACCAGCTCAAGACTCTCGTTGTAGGTCGGGATCAGGACGTCGACCGTCAGGCCGGGAGGCGCCGGCGGCGCCACGCGCCTGGTCATCCGCCAGACCATGAAGAAGTGCAGCAGCGCGGTGGCGAAGCCGAAGACCTCGGCGCAGTAGATCACGATCGAGAAAGCGCGGGCGTCGGGATTGAAGGTACCCAGGCGCCAAATCAGATACCAGAAGGCGACCACGATAAACACCCAGACCAGGATCCGGCGCGGGATGCTCAGCGGCTCGTAGGCAACCTTCCTGTCGGGAGAATTGGTCATCGGTTCTATTTGAGTTTTGCCGCACGCATGCGGCTACCCGTCACCCCTGGAAACGGCGCGATTATTGTCTTTTTGGTGCCGGCTGAGTGGCCGGAGGAGCTATTCGGCGGCAATTAGGGGCTATGCGGCGCCAAATTAGCATCTTGGACTCGCTGACACGGTGAACTTGTTCACGACTCAGCCCAGTTGGGTCAATACTCGCGTGTGAACCCCTCTTCGACGACTTCGGCGGCCCGCAGCACCGCGCGCGCCTTGACCTCGGTCTCCTGCCACTCGCTTTCCGGCACCGAGTCGTGGACAATTCCGGCCGCGGCCTGGACGTGGAGCGTGCCGTCCTTGACGATTCCGGTGCGGATTGCGATCGCCACGTCCATCTCGCCCGAATAGCTCAGGTAGCCGCAAGCGCCGCCGTAGATGCCGCGCTTGGTGGGCTCGAGCTCGTCGATGATTTCCATCGCCCGCACCTTGGGCGCGCCGGTCAGCGTCCCTGCCGGGAAGCTGGCGCGCAAGACGTCGATGGCGTCGAGACCCGGCTTGAGGGTGCCATCGACGCTCGAGACAATGTGCTGCACGTGGGAGTACTTCTCGATGATCATCCGGTCGGTTACCCGCACGCTGCCGGTCGTGGCGATGCGGCCGATGTCGTTGCGGGCGAGGTCGATCAGCATCAGGTGCTCGGCGCACTCCTTGGGGTCGGCGAGCAGATCGGCGGCCAGTGCCGCATCCTCGCGCTCGGTCAGGCCGCGTCGCCGGGTACCGGCGATCGGCCTGAGCGTCACCCTGGTAGTTTCGGCCCCGGTGTCGCTCTCGACCTGCTCCTCGCGCACCAGGATCTCGGGCGAGGCCCCGACCACATGGAAGTCGCCGAAGTCGTAGTAATACATGTACGGCGAAGGGTTGATCGAACGCAGCGCGCGATAGAGCGCCAGCGGCGAGTACGCGAAGGGCTTGCGCAGGCACTGCCCGATCTGCACCTGCATCACGTCGCCCGCAAGGATGTATTCCTTGGCGCGCGCCACCGCTGCCAGGTAGTCGTCCTTGGCAAAGTCGCGGACAATCGCCGAGCCGGTTTCGACTTCGGCCTCGAGCGGCTCGACCGCCGCGCGGGTCAGGCGCTGTTGCAGGTCGCGCAAGCGGCGGCGGGCGGCGATCAACGCTTCCGGCTGTCCAGGATCGGCATAGACCATCAGGTAGAGCTTGCCGCGCAAATTGTCGACGATCGCCAGCTCGTCGATCACCAGCAGCAACACGTCGGGGGTGCCGATCGGGTCGGGCTTGTCGCTGGGGCCAAGCCGCGGCTCGATGAAACGCACCACGTCATAGCCGAAATATCCCGCCAGGCCGCCGCAGAAGCGCGGCAGTCCGGGACGCAGGGCAGCGCGAAACCGCTTGCGGAACTGGCGCACGAATTCGATCGGATCGCCCTGCGACGTTTCGATGACCTTGCCGTCGCGCACCACTTCAATCCGATCACCGGTGGCGCGGACCAGCATTCGGGCCGGCAGCCCGATGAAGGAATAGCGGCCAAAGCGCTCACCGCCCACGACCGACTCGAGCAGAAAGGTATTGGCGCGGGCGCCACGATCGGTGAGCTTGAGATAGATCGACAGCGGGGTCTCGAGATCCGCCAGGCACTCGACCAGGATCGGGATCCGGTTAAAGCCCTGCGCGGCCAGCGCTCGGAATTCAATTTCGGTCATCGTTACCTCTCGTGCATCGAAATGCCGACGGTGCCAGGCCCGCGCGCACCTCAGCTCCCGCCCACGGCCTTGCGCAGCTTGCCGAAGACGTTCCGGTAGCCGCCATCGGGGTCAGGGGCGCCAAAGATCGCCGAACCGGCCACGAAAGTGTCGGCGCCAGCGGCCCCAATCTCGGCAATGTTGTCGACCTTGACCCCGCCGTCGACCTCGAGCCAGATCGGCTGGCCGCCCGCTGCCGCATGGGCATCGATGCGCGCCCTGACCCCGTGCAACTTGGCGATCGCCGAGGCGATGAAGCCCTGGCCGCCGAAGCCGGGGTTGACCGACATCAGCAGCACCATGTCGAGCCGGTCCATCACGTGGTCGAGCAGATGCAGCGGCGTGGCCGGGTTGAACGCCAGCCCGGCCTTGCAGCCGCAGTCGCGAATCAGCTGCAGCGTGCGATCGACATGGGCCGAGGCCTCGGGGTGGAAGGTGATCAGGTTCGCGCCCGCGTTGGCGAATTCCGGGATGATCCGGTCGACCGGCGCCACCATCAGGTGGACGTCGATCGGAATGCTGACGTGGGGGCGCACCGCCGCGCACACCATCGGTCCGACCGTAAGGTTGGGAACGTAATGATTGTCCATTACGTCGAAGTGGATGAGGTCGGCGCCAGCGGCCTCCAGGGCGCGTACTTCGTCGCCGAGGCGCGAAAAATCAGCCGAAAGTATGCTGGGAGCGATCCGGGTAGTGCGCGTCATGGGTGTGGACTTGCCGCTTAGAATGGAACGTCCATTGTATCTTCAGAGCATTGCACGAGGCGCCCGGCGAGCGGAGAATCCATGAATCAAGCAAGCTACCAGATTGATGTCCAGATTGCCGCCCAGTATGTCCCTGAGCAGTCCGACACCGCGCGCAACGAATACGCCTTCGCGTATACGGTGCGCATCACCAACCGCGGCTCGGTACCGAGCCAGCTGATCAGCCGTCACTGGATCATCGAGGATCAGCAACAGCAGGTGATCGAGGTCAACGGCCTCGGGGTGGTGGGGCATCAGCCGCTGCTGCAACCTGGCGAAACCTTCGAGTACACCTCGGGGAGCCGCATTCATGGGCCGGTGGGAACCATGCGGGGCAGCTACTTCTTCGTCGCCGAAGACGGCCACCGCTTCGACGTCGAAATCCCCCAATTCGCGCTGTGCATGCCGCAGGCGCTGCACTGAGCGCCAGGCGCTATTTCTTGCCGCGGCATGGTCCAGATCACTAGCCCGCATATTTCATCACGTCGCTGACGACGCTGTTTTTGGTTCGAAGCGAGGTTTTTCTTGACTTGGGATCGGAGTTGATGAGGTTGTGGAAGGCGTTTGCGGGGATTTGCGCCGGCGCTGGA
>JAHYJF010000176.1 GCA_019428955.1 Burkholderiaceae bacterium | reverse complement strand
ACGGGTAATGAAGAGGTTTTTCGAGTGGCTCGCCGGGATTTTCGGGGGCGGCAATTTCGGTGCCAGCCTGCGAGCCAGGATCGCCCTGAGCGCGGTGGTTTCGGCGCTCGCCGGCGCCGGATCAGTCGGGCTCCTGCTGCAATACGGCGGCTGGAACGGTAATCGCTGGGTGGCAGTCGCGCTTGCCGGCGTGCTGGTCGCCGGGGTCGCGGCGCTCGCGAGCGTCGTGTTCGCCGACTTCCTGGTGCGCCGGATCAACGATCCGCTGGCGCGCCTGCGTCATACCGTCGAACAACTGTCGGCCGGCAACTTCGAAGCGCGCACCCGGATGAGGGGTCGAGATGCGTTCGGACGGCTCGGCGCCGCACTCGATGCGCTGCTCGACGAGCGGGTTTCCACCATGGCGCGCTCGGCGCAGGAAAACGAGGAGCTCAACAATTCGGTGATTGCGATCATGCAGGCGGTCGGCACGATCGCCACCACCAAGGACCTTGGCATCAAGGTTCCGGTGACCGAGAACGTCACTGGCGCGATCTCCGATGCGCTGAACCTGCTCACCGAGGAAACCGGACGGGTGCTGCGCAACGTCGCCGTGGTGTCGCGCGATGTTGCCCACGCCACGGTGGCGGTCCGCGGCCAATCCGAACTGGCCAGCCAGGCGGCTGAACGCGAGCGCACCGAAGTCGGCCTTGCTGCCCGCGAGCTGGCACTCGCCGCCGAAGCCCTCACCGCAGTCGCGCGGGTCGCGGGCGAGGCCAATGAGGTCGCCAGCCACACGGTTGCCACCTCCAGCGTGGCGATGGAGTCGGTGGTCAGGACCCTGGGAGCGATCGTCGCATCGCGCGAGCTGATTCGCGAGACCGAGAAACGGATCAAGCGCCTGGGTGAGCGTTCGCAGGAAATCGGCCAGGTGGTCAACATCATCCAGTCGATTGCCCAGCGCACCGGAATCCTGGCGCTCAACGCCTCGATGCAGGCCGCTGCTGCCGGCGACGCCGGACACAGCTTTGCGGTCGTCGCCGACGAGGTCAAGCGCCTGTCCGAATCGTCGCAGGAAGCAACCGGGCAGATCGGCCGGATGATTCAAGCGATCCAGACCGAGACCAGCGAAACCGTCCTGGCCATGAACGAGGCGATCGCCCGGGTGGTCGAAATCAGCCGGGTGGCCGACGAAGCCGGGGAGGGTATGCGCCTGACTCGCACCGCTACCGAGGAACTGGCCGCCAATGTGCGCGATATTGCCACCACTTCGGCCGAGCAGGCGCGCGTCAGTTCGCGACTTCAGGAGCGCGCCCGGGTGATCCGCGAGGCGGGCGAAGAGACCGCGCGCCAGCTGGTCGCGCAGACCAGTGAAACCCACCGCCTGGTCGAGTATGCCCGCGCGCTGCTGCGCGAGGTCAGCGTCTTCAAGGTTCCCAAGCGTCCGGAGTGATCAGGTGAACTCCGAACGAGACCAAGCCACCACCGCACCGCCGGCCGCGCCGGACTCGGTATCCGATCAGGTCGGCGCCGCGGTTGTCGCGATGCTTGAAACCCTGCTGGCCGCTCCCGGCGGCCTGGGCCGGCACGACTGGCGCCAGGCGTTGGCCGCCGCCGCGAGTTCCTGCGTGCGTGCCAGCCGGGAGGCCGGGCTGCCCGGCTTTGCCGCGGCTTGCGAGCGTTTCCTGGTGCGGCTCGGCGATGACCATGCCACTGGCCCGGTCAGCCGGGCGGTTGCTGAGCAATGGGTCAGCGAGGCGCTCAGTTTCAGCGCCGGCGCGCTCGGCGACGAGGTGATCGAACGCTGGCTCTCGGTTCCCGATCAGGTCGACCTCGGCGGTGACGAGGAACTGGCCGGGATCATCGCCATGGTCCGCAGTGAATCCGAATCGCTGGCGGCGGGGGGCGACGGCATGATCGCCGCGCCGGCGCCGGTCGAGGAAGCTGGCGCCACGGTGGCGCGCGACGAGCTCAGGATGCTGGCGCAGGCCTGTAGCGAGATCACGGGGGAATTCGATCAGACTCTGGGCGCCATGGCGCTGGCCAGTGTCGACGCGCAGTCCGCGCCAGCCTGGTGCGAATTGCTGGAGCGCTTTGGCGAGCAGATCGATAACGTTGCCAATGCGATGGGATTTGTCGGCCTCTGGCCGGTAACCGAGCTGTTGCGGGGCTGGGTCGCCGGCAATCTGGCGCCGCTGGCACTCGACCCGAGCGCACTGACCGAGCAGCAACGCGACGCCCTGCGGTACTGGCCGGTAATTTGGGAACAGTGGCTCACCAGGTGCGACCCGACGGCGGCAGAGGCGGCGCTGAGCTTGCACGAGTCGAATATCTGGCCGGCACCGCTATCGGCCGATGCTGCCAGGGAGGTGTTGCGGGGCTTGCAGCTGGTAGCGTCGCGCCAGATTGTGGCCCGCCAGCTTGACGCCGCCGAGATCGATCTCTCGAACACCATTCCGGCCGACGCCGAGCAGAGCGTGGTGGCCAACCTGCTGGCCGAGCTGCCGTCCCTGAGCCACGAGTTCGGCACTCAGGTCGGCGGAATCCTCGCCGGCGATGCCAACCAGCTTGCAGCCGCGCGTCGCGTCGCACACACCATCAAGGGCGCTGCCAATACCGTCGGCATTGCCGGCATTGCCAACCTGACCCACTCGCTGGAGGACGTGCTGCAGGTGCTGGCGGCGCGCGGCACCTTGCCCGACGAGATGCTGGGCGCCGATCTTGCCGATGCCGCCGATTGTCTCGCCGAGATGGCCGAGAACGTCGCCGGACACGGCCCGGCACCCGATAACGCGGCCGATGTCTTTGGGCGCATCCTCGCCTGGGCCAACGCACTGGCTGACGAAGAGCAGGGCGGCGAACCGCTCGCCCCCCGCGCCGCGCAGCCGGCCGCAACCTCTGTCCTGGCGCCGTCTCCTGGCGCCGCCACTGCCGCCCCAGCCGCTGCGCCTACCGTCACCGGCGAGGCCGCGCCGCTGGCGGGCGACGAAGATGGCGCGGTGCTGCGGGTCCCGGTCAAGCTGATGGACTCCTTGCTCAACTACGCCAGCGAGGTCGCGATTCTGCTGGCGCAGGTTCAGGAGAGCGTCGCCGACCTGGCGGGGACCCGCAAGTCGATGCAATCCGGCGGTGATCGGCTGATCGGCCTGTCCGATGAACTCGAGCGCCTGGTCGATGCCAGTTCCACCAACCCGGCTGGCGAACTGCCGGCGGGCGGCGCCACGCCCGACTTCGATCCACTTGAAATGCAGTCCTACGGGGAACTCCACACCGTATCCAGGCGAATCAGCGAAGCGGCGGCCGACGGCAAGTTGGTTGAACAGCAGGTCGGACTGAGCATGATGACCTTGCGTGACCTGCTCGGCCAGGTCGAGCGCCTTCAGGCTGACATTCGCGAGACCGCACTGCGCACCAGGATGGTGCCGGCCAATACGCTGGCACCCCGGCTGCGGCGCGTGGTGCGGCAGGCGGCGCGCATGGCCGGCAAGGAAGCCGAGCTGCTCCTGGAGGGCGGCGAAACCAACATCGAGATTCGGGTCCTGCAGTCGCTCGCTGATCCGCTGGCCCATCTGCTGCGCAACGCCGTCGATCATGGCATTGAACCCGGCGACCAAAGACTGGCCGCCGGCAAGCCGGCGACTGGCCGGATAACGCTCGAGTTCAGCCGTGTCGGCGCCAACGTCATCATCACTTGCCGCGACGACGGGCGCGGGCTCGACGCCGAGCGCATCCACGCCCGGGCAGTGGCCTTGGGCATGGCCCAAGCCGGGGCGCCGGTGCCAGCCTCTGACCAGGTCGGGCAGTGGATTCTCCAGGCCGGTTTTTCGACCCGCGAGAAGTCGACCCAGCTCTCTGGTCGCGGCATTGGGCTCGATGTCGTCCAGCGCGCGGTCCGCGATCTGCGCGGCCGGCTCGACGTCACTGCCGTCCCGGGGCAAGGCTTGTGCTTCACCATGACCATGCCGGTCCAGCTGGCGGCCTTGCCCGTGCTGGTCGCGGTCAGTCCGACCCACGTCTTCGCGCTCTCGACCAGAGGGGTCCGCGAGGTGCTCTCGGCCGATGGCCTGGCTACCGGCGCCGACAGTGCCCGCCGCTTCGCCTACGGTACCGGAACCCTGCCCGCGCTGCGCCTCGAGGAGGTGCTCGGCCTGCCGCCCGAGACCTTCGTCCCGCATCGCACCGATCGCCCGGCCCGGGAAGCGGTCCTGCTGATCGGGCTGGGCGACGAACCGGAATTGGCGGTGATCGTTCCCGAGCTGGCCCAGACCCGCAATGTCATCGTCCGGCCGCTGCCGCCCTATCTGCCGGCGCTGCCGGGGATAGAAGGTGCCACGGTTCTGGGCGATGGTGCCGTGGCTTCGGTGATCGACCTTCCCGAGGTGCTCGCCACCCGCGACCTGACGGTGGCAGACCAGCGCGTTCCGGAGGACAGCGCTGCCGCCCGCGGGCCGCTGTGCCTGGTGGTCGACGACTCGGTGAGCGTGCGTCGCACCATGGTGCTCTTCCTCAGCGACCTCGGCTTCGAGGTCGATAACGCCGCCGACGGCATCGAGGCCCTTGGCCGGGTGGAACACCGGGTACCAGAACTGCTGCTCGTCGACCTGGAAATGCCGCGCATGAACGGGGTCGAACTGACCCGGGCGTTGCGCAGCGATCCGCGTACCGCCGCTGTTGCGATCATCATGATCACCTCGCGCTCGACCGAGAAGCATCGCCAGCTGGCGCTCAGCGCCGGAGTCGACGCCTTCCTGGTCAAGCCCTACTCGGAGGACGAGCTGGCTTCGCTGATCACCAGCACCATGGCCAGCCGCCAGTCCTGAGAGCGGCGCTGCGATAGCGCTGGAGTGCGGCCGCCGAGCCCGCCTTATCCCCCTTGCTTGTCTGGACTGCGCCCGATCGGATAGCATGTCCTGATTCCAACCGGAGTTCTCCATGCACGTAAAAGAAATCCTCAAGGTCAAGGGTCAGACCCTGGTCTCGACCGCTCCTGATGCGCTGGTCTCGGATGCGGTAATCACCATGGCCAAGACCGACATGGGCTCGGTGGTGGTGATGGAAGGCGAAAAGATGGTCGGCATGCTGACCTTTCGCGAAATCATGCGCGTGCTTGCCAAGCGGCAAAAGGAGCACCGCCAGGGGCCGACCCCTCCGATCGCCGATCTGCGGGTTCGCGACCTGATGTTCACCGACCCCCAGGTGGTCACGCCTGACATGGACCTCAATGAGTTGCGGCAGGTGATGATCGAGTCCCATCAGCGTTATCTGCCGGTGGTCGAAGGCGAGCACCTCCTCGGGGTGATCTCGTTTATCGACGTCGCGCGGGCAGTGCTCGACGAGCAGGGCTTCGAGAACAAGATGCTCAAGGCCTACATCCGCGACTGGCCGGCAGAGAACTGAGCGCCGGACGCGGGGGCGGCGCGGCTCGGTTGGCAGGACTCCGGTGCGTATTCTGATCAGCAACGATGACGGCTACTTCGCGCCGGGTATCGCCGCGTTGGTGGCCGTGGCCGAGCAATTCGGCGAAGTCACGGTGGTCGCGCCGGAACGCGACCGCAGCGGCGCCTCCAATTCCCTGACGCTGGATCGACCGCTGTCGGTGCGGACCGCTGCCGCCGGGTATCTCTATGTCAACGGCACCCCGACCGACTGCGTGCACGTGGCGATCACCGGCCTCCTTGATCATCGCCCCGACCTGGTGCTCTCGGGGATCAATGACGGCGCCAACATGGGCGATGACACCATTTACTCGGGCACCGTGGCGGCGGCGATGGAGGGCTACCTGCTGGGCGTGCCGGCGATCGCGTTCTCGCTGGCGAGGAAGGGTTACCGAGATCTCGACACGGCGGCTCATGTGGCACGCAGCGTGCTCGAGCGCTATGTCCGCGACCCGTTGCCCGACCGCATGCTGCTCAATGTCAACATTCCCGGCGTCGCCCTCGACGAATTGCGCGGAACCCGTGTGACACGACTGGGCAAGCGCCACTTTTCGGAGCCGGTCATCAAGTCGACCAACCCGCGCGGCGATCCGATCTACTGGATCGGACCCGCCGGCCAGGCCAAGGAGGCCGGTTTCGGCACCGACTTCCACGCCGTCGAAAATGGCTGGGCATCAGTGACGCCGCTGCACGTTGACCTCACTGGCGAACAGCAGATCGAGTCGGTGACCCGCTGGCTTGCGGCGCCAGCGTGAGCGGTCGCGACCGCGCGGGTTCGGCACGAACCGTCAGGCGCGGTGAGCCGCTGCCGAGCCCCACCGGGCTCGGAATGGCCTCGGAACGAGCTCGCGCCCGGATGGTCCAGAATCTTCGCGACCATGGTATCCGCAGCGCCGCGGTCCTCGAGGCGATGGGCACCGTGCCCCGGCACCTGTTCATCGATCAGGCGCTTGCCAGTCGCGCCTACGACGATGTGTCGCTGCCGATCGGCCACGAACAGACGATTTCCAAGCCGAGCACGGTCGCGCTGATGCTCGAGATCGTCCTCTCAGGTCTCGACGAGGCGCGGCGCGGCACCGCCACTGTGCTTGAAATCGGCACTGGCTGCGGCTACCAGGCGGCGGTCCTGGCCCAGTTGTGCGGCCAGGTAGTTTCGATCGAGCGGCTGCGCGCGCTGCATGAGCAGGCGCGCGCCAATTTGCGGGCCTTGCGAATTCCCAATCTTCGGCTGGTGCACGGCGATGGCCGTGCCGGAGTGGCCCAGGCCGCCCCCTACGATGCGATCGTGGTGGCCGCGGCCGCCGGCGACGAAGTTCCCGAGGCTCTGCTCGGGCAGATGAAGGTCGGTGGCCGATTGGTTGCGCCGGTTGGCGTGGCGCGCCAGGCTCTGCACCTGGTCGAGCGCACCAGCAAGTTCGATTGGGAACTAACCGTCCTCGATGCGGTACGATTCGTCCCGTTGCAGGTCGGAAAAAGTTGAGGCGGTGTGGTGATGGTTCAGCAGGCAATTGGCAGTGGTGAATCGGCTCGCAAGGGCCTGAACCTGATGGGTTGGGCGGCGCTGGCGGCGGCGTTCGTGCTCCTGGCCTCCTGTGCGGGGCCGCGTCCGCGGGCGCCGGTAATCCATCGCGACTCGCAAATGGGGCAGCCCGGCGCGCTGGCGGCGGCGCCCCCGGCGGTGGTTCTGCCGCCGCCCCCGGCAATCCCTCCGCCACCTGCTCCGGCCAATGAGGTCGCGGCGGTCGCTGCCGCACCGACCTCCCAGGTCGAGACCGCACCGGTGCGATCGGGGAGCATAGAATCGCGCACCCTGCCGAGCACTGCGCTGGGCGCCAATGTCAAGACTGAGCCCAGTGCGATGAAGCAGCCGTATTCGGATTCGCTGCTCGCCAAGATGCAGCCCAGCCCGGCGCCGCTGGTTTCGGCCACCCCGGCCGGGCCGGCGCCGGTGGCAACGGCCAAACCGCCGGCCGCACCCGCCGCCAAATCAGAGCCGCGCGCCGCCGCCGCCGACCTGCCGGCCGGTGGATTCCACTGGCCCCGCAGCGGACGCATCCTCGAAACTTTCTCGG
>JAHYJF010000175.1 GCA_019428955.1 Burkholderiaceae bacterium | reverse complement strand
ATTATGATAATCTGTGAATTAAAACTCTGCAAAAGATGAGATACATAGATCTTCGCTGCCGGTTTGGCCGCGGCTTTCTTGACGGCGGGTTTCTTCGCTGCCGGCTTCTTGGCAACAGCTTTCTTGACGGCGGGTTTCTTCGCTGCCGGTTTGGCCGCGGCTTTCTTGACGGCGGGTTTCTTAGTGGTAGCCATAGGACGAACTCCTCAGTTGATAAAAAGGACTCGAAAGACCCGTCCGTTCAATCCAGAAAACTCGCATTGCACGGGCCATTCATCGGCACAAGACCCGCATGGAGAGCGGCTTTATGTTCCTGCGCTAATGAATAAGGGGCTGAAAAAACGCCAGGCGCTTGGGCCTGGCGGACAGCGATTCTAGGGGAGAAAACCGGGGTCTTGGCACCCCTGCCGACAGTGCGCCAAAGGGCGTTTCCGTTTCCGTCGCGGCGGCCAGCGCGCGTGGGCTGGATCGCGACACCCTGGTACTTGGCAATTGACGTTCTTAGATATCCGAGCGTCATCTCACGACTCGCTTCAATACTTTGCGTTAACTGCCTGTACCGAATCGAGATTCTGTGGTTATACACAAGCGCGATAATACGATTGACATTCGCGGAAAGCAATAAAATCCGTGACGGAAAAACATCACATCCTGCAACTCGCAATGTCCTCACAACGTGTGCGGTTGGTTGTGACGATCAAGCGGCGGCGGTTGGACGTTCAATACCTGCCAGTTGCGCGCATGACAGCAATCGTTGCCAATCGAAATGCTCGCCGGGATCGTGCTTGCGGCCGGGCGCGATATCGGAATGCGCTGCGACGTAGCGCAACGCGTAACGTTCGCGCAACTTGCCCAGCAGAAGTTCGAGCCGCCGATACTGCGTTGGCGTGAAGTCGTGTTCGCCGTCGCCCTCGAGCTCGATCCCGATTGAGAAATCGTTGCATCCTTGACGCCCAAGAAACTGCGACTCGCCGGCGTGCCACGCGCGCTCGTCGCAACCGACGAACTGAATCAGCTCGCCACGACGGCGCACGAGAAAGTGCGCCGACACCTGCAGCGCGGCAATGTCTCGATAGGCTGGATGAGCCGCGGCATCGAGGCGGTTGCAGAACAACTGCTCGATTGCGTTGCCACTGAATCGTCCCGGCGGCAGGCTGATGTGGTGGATGACGACCAGGTCGAGCGTGACACCGGCTGGGCGGGCATTGTGGTTGGGTGACGGAATCCGCCGCGCACCTCGTAGCCAGCCTCCGGCAGAGAAATTGCCGCCCCGGGTTGCAGGACGATTGCCGCGCGCTGACTCGTGCGTCCTGCCGCTCACAGGCATCGGCTAACTCAGTTGATGTCGAGACGCTGCATCCGGTGGCGCAGCGCGCGAAAGGTGATTCCCAGCAGCCGCGCCGCGGCGGTGCGATTGAAGCGGGTTTTTTCGAGCGCGCGTTCGATGGCCTGGCGCTCGACCTGTTCCAGATAGTCGGGCAGGGATTCCGGAATGCCATCGGGACTTAGCCTGGCGACGGTTCGCCCGCCCCGGCCGGCGGCGGCAGCAGCGGCTGCGGCCGCCGTTGCGGTAGCGGGAACCTCGGCGCGCTCGCTGGCCGCGTCGTCTGAAACACTGGGGCGCAGCGCAAGGTCTTCGACGTTGACCGTGAGTCCGTCAGAGAACGCCAACGAACGCTCGAGAATGTTCTCGAGTTCACGCACGTTCCCGGGGAAGTTGTAACTCTGCAGGTAGCGCAAGGTCACTGTCGAGAGCGCGGGGGCATGCTCCATCCCGGCGCGCGCGGCAAGTTTGCCGATGATCGCTTCGGCGAGCACCGGAATGTCTTCGGGTCGATCGCGCAGCGGCGGTAGTGACAATTCGATCACGTTGAGCCGGTAATAGAGATCCTGGCGAAAGCGCCCGGCGGCGACGCACTGGGCGAGGTCCTGGTGGGTGGCGCTAAGGATGCGCACATCAACCGGTTCCTCGATCGTGGCACCGACCTTGCGTACTCGTTTTTCCTGGATCGCCCGCAGCAGCTTGACCTGCATCACCAGCGGCAGGTCGGCGACCTCGTCGAGCAGCATGGTGCCGCCGTTGGCTGCCTGGAAGAAGCCGTCACGATCGCGATCCGCGCCGGTGAAGGCGCCCTTCTTGTGCCCGAAGAACTCGGCTTCCATCAGATGTTCCGGAATGGCGCCGCAGTTCACCCCCACGAATGGTTCACGTGCCCGGGGACCGGCCTCGTGGATGAGCCGCGCCGCCAGTTCCTTGCCCGAGCCCGACTCGCCGGCGATCGACACCGGCGCCATGCTGCGCGCCAGCCTGCCGATCTGGTGTCGTACTTCAAGAATGTCCTCCGAGACCCCGAGCATCTGCGCGGTGATATCGGTGGTGCCCTTTTCCAGCGCCTCGGCCGACTGCCCGGCGCCGGGCAGCTGGATCGCCGAGCGAACCAGGCTGCGCAAGGCCTCGAGCGCTACCGGCTTGCCGAGATAGTCGAAGGCACCGGCCTTGAGTGCCGCCACCGCGTTCTCGGCGCTGCCGTAGGCGGTTATGACCGCCACCGGGGTGGCCGGGAACTCACGCGAGATCAACTCCACCAGCTCGAGTCCGTCACCGTCGGGCATCCGCATGTCGGTGAGGCACAAGGCGTAGCTGTTGGTGGCGAGCAGTTCGCGTGCCCGGGCGACATCGGCGGCGCAGTCGACGTCAAGACCCATTCCGGCAATCGTCAGGTCGAGCAACTCGCGCAAATCGGCTTCGTCGTCAACCACCAGCACGCGCAGCCTGGGCTTGCCCCGCGACCCCATGCCGTCGTCAGTTTCCCGATCCGTTGTCATTGCGCGTATTCAACCATATCGTTGCCTACTGTCCGAGCGCCTTCCGAACGATCCTGTTGGGTGACCACGAAGGCACCACGATACCGGGAATCGGGCCCCAACGCCTCGTAGTAAATGCTCGCGTGGTTCGAGCGGCACAGCTCGCGGGCCAGGTAGAGGCCCAGTCCGGTGCCCATCGAGTCGGTCGTGAAGAACGGCTCGAAAGCGTAGGCGAGAGCTTCCTCGCTCATTCCCGGACCGTCGTCGCAGACCAGCAACTCGGTGCGCCCGCCATCGCGTTCGCGCCACTCGATCAGGATCGCGGCCGCGGAACTGCTCGCATGGCGCAAGGCGTTGTGAAGCAGGTTGTAGAGCACCTGGCGAAGATGATTCTCGTCGAAGTGGAGCTCCCGCGCTGAACTAACCAGCAGCCCGATGCGTTCGGCCTCGACGCCCTCCTGGCTGCGGTAGTCGGCCACGAAGCCTCCGAGGAACTCGCGCATTGCAATCGGCTCCTCCAGCGCCCGCTCGCGGCGGGCAATTGCCAGCACATCCTCGATGATGCGGTTGATGCGCAGCGTGTTGTCCTCGATGATCCTGGCCAGGCGGCGTTGCGACGTCAGGCCCAGCGTTTCCGACAACAGGCCGTTGGCGTGACGGATCGCACCGAGCGGATTGCGAATTTCGTGGGCGATCGACGCCGACAGCCGCCCCATCGCTGCCAGCTTGAGTTGCTGCGCCCGCGCCTCGACCAGCCGCAAGTCCTCGAGCAGCACCACAGTGTCGGATGGCCCCGCGGCGCGACCGCCAAGCACGCGCAGGCCGATGCGGCGCACCGGTTCGACCGTCCCGGGACTTTGCTCGAGATCAAACTCCGCGCTCGCCGCACCGCTGCGGCGCGAACGCGCCCGCGCGAGCGCCGGGAGCAGTTCGCTCCACGCCCCCATGGCGAGGTCCTCGACACGCAGCGGTGCCGCCGTCCAGGTGGCCGGATTGATGCCCAGCATCACCTGGGCGACGCGATTTATGGCCCGTACCTGGCCGTTGCCGCCGATGACCACGATGCCGCGGTCGAGTTCGGCCATCACCTGCCGCGTCACCGCCAGTTGGCTCTGCAACTCCTCGCCGCGCCGGCGTGCCAGAGCTTCCTGGGCGTGCAGCCGGGAGGCCAGCCAACTGACCGCCAGTGCCGCGATGAAGCAGGCGCTGCCAAGCAGGCCAGCCTGGGTAAACGCGCTCGCCTCGAAGTGTCCGCCGTCACCAACGCGCAAGGCCGTTTCGCCCAGCAGCAGCAATGACGCCGCCGCCGCGAACGCCGTCGCCAATCGCGGTGGCGAGACCGTGGCCGCGCCAACCATGGCCGCGACCATCATCGCGCCAAGCCCGCTGCGCACGCCCCCCCCAGCCCAGATCAGCACCGTGAACACGGTCAGGTCGGTAACCACGTGGGCCACGACCTGGGGGTAGTAGAGTGGGCGCAGCACGCCGAGCAGCGCAAAGAACGCAATGGCCAACAACAGGTACGCGAAAGCAACCGGCGCGAAGAACTCGAAATGATCGAAGGAAAAGACCGGCTCAGTGCGCGACAGCCAAACCAGAGTCACGAGCACCGTAGCCACCACCAGCCGGCCTCCGGCGAACCAGCGCAGCGTGCGCCAGAACGATTCGGGCACTGGCCCTGAGCCTGGTCTACCCGGAAATTCCGCGGAATCGCGGCCGGTGATCCAGACGTTGTCCGGCGCCGACCCAGGCCGCGCCGGGAGGTTCATGCCTCGGCGTCGCGGTGCGCGCTGCAGCAGTAGGCGCGCGTACCCGAGAACAGTGCTTCGGACGACGGCACGTGCACGCCGCAATGAGCACACTGCAGCATTGCCTCGCTCGTCTTTCCGCCAGCAGCAGCGCCCCGTTGTGCAGCGTCGCCGCGCCGTTGCGACCGGGCGAGAAACTTCATGGCACCGTAGGCCAGCGCAATCACCGCCGCCCAGAACACCAGCTTGCCCATCACATGTGTCCGAGGATCACTTCAATGACGAAGCGACTGCCGACGTAGGCCAGAAACAGCACGCCGTATCCGGCAATCGTCGCTCTCAGTGCGCCCCGGCCGCGCCAGCCACGTAGCTTGCGGCCCAGCAGCAGAACCCCGAACACCACCCACGCGATCATGGTGAAGACCGTCTTGTGGTCGAAGCGCAGCGGCTGACCGAAAATCTCTTCGGTGAAGAACACGCCACTTATCGCGGTCAGCGTGAGCAGCACGAAACCAAAGCGGATCAGCGTGAAGAGCATGCGCTCGAGCACCAGCAGCGGCGGCATTTCCTCCAGCAACATCCCCAACAATGAGCGCCGGCGCCCACCGGCGCCATGCAGGGCGCGCTCGGCAGCAGTCATCAGGCCGGCATGCAGCGCCGCCAGCAACAGCACCCCGTAGGCCAGGGTGCCAACCAGGAGGTGCGTGACGAACAGAGGCCGCAGGCGAATCTCGACCAGTTCGACGCCGGGAAAAAACAGTGGCAGCAGCACCGCCACCACCGCCAGGGGCAGGATCAGCGCGCGCAGCGCTGCGACCCGCACCCGGTAGCCTTCGATCCAGAGCACCGCCACTCCGACGAAGAGCGTGGCCGACAGCGCTTGCGCGAACCCGAACCGGAACACTGGGCCGGCGAGCGTCACGAAGTAAAGTGACGCCAGGTGGGCGAGGAGTCCGATCAACAACAGCACGGCAGGTCCCGAGCTCGAGGCAAGCTGGATCGCATTGCCATCGGCACCGACCGGGGCACTGGCCATCCGCCGTTGCGCTGCGAACACCCGCCAGTCGCCAAACCATGACAGTGCATACAGGGCGGCCGGCAGGGCCAGGATGAGAACCAGTAGAATGCTCATTTATCTAGTGTAATCCAACCCAACGATGCTCGAAAACCTAGCCAATCGCCTCTCCCGGGTCGTGAAGACGATGCGCGGCGAGGCGCGCCTGACCGAAGCCAACACCGCCGAGATGCTGCGCGAGATTCGCATCGCGCTGCTCGAGGCCGACGTCGCCTTGCCGGTGGTGCGCGATTTCATTGCCCGCGTGAAGGAACAAGCGCTCGGCCAGGAGGTGATCGCCAGCCTCTCGCCGGGGCAGGCGCTCGTTGGGGTATTCCATCGCGAGCTGACCGCGCTGATGGGCGGGACCAACGCCGAATTGAGTTTTGCGACCCAGCCGCCGGCGGTGATCCTGATGGCCGGCCTGCAGGGCGCGGGCAAGACCACCACCGTCGCCAAGCTCGCCAAGTGGCTGCGCGAAAACCGCAAGAAAAAGGTCCTGACCGTATCGTGCGACGTCTACCGGCCGGCCGCGATCGAGCAGTTGCGCACCGTCACCGCCCAGGCCGGCGCCGATTTCTTCCCTTCCGACCCCAGCCAGAAGCCGACTGACATCGCCGCCGCCGCGCTGCAATGGGCGCGGACCCATTTCCACGACGTGCTGATCGTCGACACCGCCGGGCGACTGGCGATCGACGAAGCCATGATGGCCGAGATCAAGGCGCTGCATGCCCAGCTGCATCCGATCGAGACTCTCTTCGTGGTCGATGCGATGCAGGGCCAGGACGCGGTCAACACCGCGCGCGCCTTCAAGGAAACCCTGCCGCTCACCGGCGTGGTGCTGACCAAGCTCGACGGCGACGCCCGCGGCGGTGCCGCGCTCTCGGTCAAGGCCGTGACCGGCGCGCCGATCAAGTTCGCCGGGATCGGCGAGAAGATCGACGGCATCGAGGCGTTCCATCCCGAGCGCATGGCCAGCCGCATCCTCGGCATGGGCGACATCGTCTCGCTGGTCGAGGATGCCCACAAGCTCATCGACCAGAAGACCGCCACCGATCTCGCCGCGAAGCTCAAGTCCGGCAATCGGTTCGATCTCAACGACTTCGCCAGCCAGATCGGCCAGATGAAGAAGATGGGCGGCCTCTCGGGGATGCTCGACAAGCTCCCGGCGCAGATGCAGCAGGCCGCTGGCCGCACCGACCTGGGAGCGGCCGAGAAACAGACCGCGCGGATGCACGGCATCATCCAGTCGATGACCCCGGGCGAGCGCAGCCGTCCGGAAATCATCAAGGCCACCCGCAAGCGCCGGATCGCCGCCGGCGCCGGAGTGCAGGTGCAGGAAGTCAACCGACTCCTGAAGCAGTTCGACCAGATCCAGGGCATGATGAAGAAGATGCAAAAGGGCGGCATGGTCAAGATGATGCGGGCGATGAAGGGCATGATGCCGGGGATGCGTTGACCGGCAGAATTTCACGGAACCTGGCCACGCTGTGGGCTGGTATTGCGCTGGCAACGGCGCTTGCCAGTGGATCCGCCACCGCGAGAGACCCCGGGGCGGTGCTCTTGGGCAACGCCCTCACCGGCGGCACGAGCGAGCACGTCGTGCAGCCCGGTGAACACCTCGGACTGATCGGTGCGCGTTACGGGGTCAGCTGGCGGCTGCTCGCTCAGGACAACCATCTCGGCGAAACCGACCGGCTCAGGCCCGGCCAGGTATTGGTGGTCGAGGCGCGCCACATCGTCCCGCAGGAGCTTCCCGAGGGGATCGTGATCAATGTGCCCCAGCGCATGCTGTTTCACTTTACCGGCGGCGCGCTGCGCGCCGCCTACCCGGTCGGGCTTGGTCGACCGAGCTGGCCCACGCCGCGGGGATCATTCAAGGTCGTCGCCCT
>JAHYJF010000174.1 GCA_019428955.1 Burkholderiaceae bacterium | reverse complement strand
TGTCGTGCTGCGAGGCGCCTACGGACACCAGGCCCGCCGTAATCGAGTCCGCGTCGGCAACACGGATCGGTGCATCGTTCAGCAAAGCACCGCGCCCGGAAATTGCACTATACATCTCACTCGTCATCGGGTTGTAGATTGCTGCAACGAGCGGCGCGCCATTAATGACATAGCACAAGACAACGCACCACTGCGGCAGCCCGAGCAAAAAGCAGGTCGTGCCGTCGATTGGATCGACAACCCACATGCCATTGCCGGCAACCCCGGCGGCGCCCCCATGCTCCTCGCCAAGTATCTGTTCGTCCGGGTGGAACTCATTAAGGCGGGCTCGGATCAGATCCTCGACTTCCAGATCAATATTGCTGACCCAGTCCTGCGTGCCTTTGCTTTTTACCGTCAGGCTACCCCGGTTCAGAAAGGCCGCCTTTGCCAAGGCCCCGGCCTCGCGCGTGATCTCTTGCGCCAGTCGGCAGCGCTCGGCGAGATCATCTTTAAGATGAACCGGTTTCATGGCTTATCTCTTTCTTCGTGGCCTCCAGAATGGTTTTCACTCGATCCCTGATCTGCGCCTGCAAGGCTGGCAGGTTGCCGCTATTCAGGATCCGCCAGTCTGCAGCTTCAATTAGCTTAAGGTTGTTTTGAAAGTCGCCTTCGGCACCGTTTGCGCGTGCGTCATCAGCGATGAATTGCTGCATGTCGGGCGAATCACCTGCCCGTGCCCGCCCAGTGACCCGCTCGAACCGGGTCCGTGCATCAAGCACAAGCGCAAGCAACACAAGCGTCGCCCCCCGCGCCGCTGCCTGCGCCCGCAGAAACGCCAGTTCGTCCAGATTTCGCAGACCATCTACCACGGCAAGGTCTTGTGCCAGCAGGTCTGTGTTTTCGACCAGAACCCGGGCGTAATAGTCGTTTCCGTGCCGCGCTTGCATGGCCCTGCCATGGGCCTGAACCTGTGGCCGGGTTGGCTTACCGGTTGCCTCCTCGGCTTCGCTTCTCAAGAATCCGGATAGCGAATAGGCTTGGAATCCTTCATCGCGAAGAAGGCCGGTTGTGGTGGATTTTCCGGCACCCGATTCCCCGCACACGGCAATAATCAGTCCGCCTGCCATGACTTTAACCCCTTCTTTGCCGCCAATGTCGCGGTAGCCCCGCGCCAGTCACTTTGCCAAGAGAGACTAGCGGGCGTCCGATTTTTTTGCAAGGCCTTGCAAAATGGGCGGTTGGCAGTTAGAGTTCGAACTGGCCTGTGGGGGGAGCCCGCGCCAAAAAAAGGGGAGGAATAAATGAAACTACTTCGCAAAGGCAGAGCGACACTCTTGATGTCTACCGTGTCGGCGTCCCTTGTAGCTGGCGTGTCCATGGCGGACCCCGCAGGCAAATTCGTTGTCGCCGTCGATCAGGAACCACAGGATCTTGCGGCGCAAGGCACCTATAAGGAGCTTAACGCCCCCGGCCTGCGCAACGTCATTGAAACGCTGATTGCGCGGGATCCGCTGACCGGCGCCTATCAACCCGTCTTGGCAACATCATGGGAAAGGATAGATGGCAGTAGCCTGAGGCTCAAACTGCGCGAGGGCGTAAAGTTCCACGACGGATCGGATATGACAGCTGAAGCTGTCGCCACGGCAATCAATTTTGTCTGGTCGCCCGACAACGCATTCACCATTCAGGAGTATGCCGGGCCTGGCAAGATCACGGCAACGGCGACCGGGCCATATGAGGTCGTGGTTTCAGCGAGCGCACCTGACCCGATGCTCGAATTCAGGCTCACGATGAACGGTATCTCGTCCGCACAGCAGATTACCGAGAACCCCTCTGCCCATTTCGACACACCCATCGGCACCGGGCCCTATCGCTTTGTCGAATGGCAGCGCGGGCAATACTGGCGCGCAGCGGTGAATCCTGACTGGTGGGGTTACAGCGCAGATGATGCCTACGGTGCTGGCGAGCCTCCGTTCGAAGAACTGATGTTCGTATTCCGCACTGAAGGTTCGGCGCGAACGTCGATGGTGCGTGCGGGCGAGGCCCAACTGTCGGTTTCGCCGACGTTTGAAGACTGTCAGGCGGCAGATGCCAATCCGGGGTACTCTTGCATCACCGGGCCGTCGGATGCGTACATGTATGGCCGACTTGACCAATCGTTGCACGCCGACCCGCGCCTTGAAGACATGCGCGTGCGCCAAGCGATTTTCCACGCCATCGACTATCAGGGGCTTGCAGATCTGATCGGGCTTGCATCGGTACCGCGTGGCCAACTTGGCACTTCCGACATGCTTGGCTTTAATGACTCACTTGAACAATACGCCTATGACCCGGAGCTGTCGCGCAGCTTGCTTGCCGCAGCGCGGGCGGATGGGGTCGACGTCGATGGCCTCAACATCGAGATAATTGGGCGAAACGGTACAACGCGAATCGGCTCGGTCACCGAAATCCTTGGGTTCTTTCTCAATGAAGTCGGGATAGCGACCACGATCAATGTGCAATCTGCAGACTTGTTCAACCCGCGGGTGCGCATAAGCGGCTATGCCGAAGAAGCGCCGCGCGCGATGATGCAGGTGCACGTCAAACAGAACGCCTCAGGTGAATTCGGCGTCAATCTGCTGGGTAACTACGCCTGCCCGAACATCAATGACCCGGCCGGTGCCTCGCGCTCGTCAGTGTACTGTAGCCCGGATTTTGACGCGAAACTTTTCGCGGCACTCAATCTTTCGGGGGAAGAGCGGCATTCCGCGCTGCGTGAACTGGTCGGATTCCTCTACGATCAATATCCGATCATCCCGCTTGCCTTGTTAGACAAGGGATATCTGATCGCCGACGGCTACGACATGACTTTTGGCGCCGATCATCGGTTCTTGGCTGTGAACGTGACCGCCACAAAATAGACCTGGGCGCCTTGGCGGGTGCGGTATCTTCCGCCCCGCCAGCACTTTTCAGGACAACGAAACATGCCCTACATCGTCCGCCGAATTTTCCACTCGGTAATCTTGTTGTTCGCCCTCGTGTCGTTCGTTTTCGTGGTTGGGCGGGTCGTCGGCGACCCAGCGTTAATCATGCTTGGCCCTAGCGCTTCGGATACGGCGCTGGAACAGCTTCGACAGAACCTCGGCCTGAACGACCCACTCTGGCGGCAATACTTGATCTTCATTTCGGATCTGCTGCAAGGCGATTTCGGAACCAGTTTCCGCTACGGCTTTTCGATGATGCCGACCGATCTGCTGCGGGCAGAAGGTACACCGGTGCTGCCGATCGTGCTGGGCCGGTTGCCGGCAACTTTTCTGCTTGCCGGTGCAGCACTTGGTCTCGCGTTTGCCCTCGCCGTTCTTCTGGGATGCCTTGCTGCGATGCACCCGCGTTCCTGGATCGATAATGTCGTCAATGTCGTCTCGCTTGCGTCGGTGTCTGTTGTCCAGTTTTGGTTGGGGCTCGTGCTTATAATCGTCGTCAGCGTGCAACTCGGTCTGTTGCCGACTGGCGGCTACGGAAGCTGGCAACATCTCGTGCTGCCGGCGATTACACTCGCCGCGCGGCCGCTTGGGCGAATTTCGCAAGTTGTGCGCAGCGCGATGCTGGATGAACTGTCAAAACCCTACGTCTCCGCCGCCAGGGCCAAGGGTGTTCCAGAGGGGCGGGTGGTCTTTGTTCACGCACTCAAGAACGCCGCAATTCCTATCGTCACCATCACCGGCGATGAGATGTCGGCGCTTCTGACCGGTGCGATGCTTGTTGAAACGGTCTTTGCGTGGCCCGGAATTGGCCTTTTGCTGATCGACTCACTATCGCGTCGCGATCTGCCGATGGTGCAGGCCGGCATCTTTGTGGTGGCGACCATGGTCATCGTCGTGAACCTTCTGGTCGATGTCGCCTACACTGTCATCAATCCGCGCATCCGCATGTCAACAAGTGGAGGCCAGACGTGACCGAGGCCAGCACACCCATCTCGACCACAGAGGATTACGAACGTGCGGCGTCCATTCGTGCCACGGACTACCTGCGCGCCCTGCTACGCGACAAGGTGACAACACTTGCCGTCCTGTTTTTGCTGGTGCTGCTGATCTCGGCATTGGGCGCCGACTACCTGGCGCCCTACGACCCGGCCCAAGCCAACCTGCGCGCACGGATGGTGCCGCCGCTCAGCTATGCCAGCAATGGCGGGTTCCACATTATGGGAACCGACGAGCTTGGGCGTGATGTCCTGTCAAGGCTGATGTTCGGCGCGCGGGTTTCCATGTCGGTAGGTCTTTTGGGAGCCACCTGCTCGGCCCTTGTGGGTATAACCTTGGGCATACTTTCGGGCTATTATCGCGGGATCCTCGAAGACGTCGTGATGCGCGTTGTTGACGGAATGCTGTCGCTTCCTTCGCTCGTCATAGCGCTGTTCGTTCTTTTTGTGATCGGCGGCGGATTTATCAACCTGATACTTGTTTTCGCACTTTTGCACTGGATGATCTTTGCGCGGATGGCCCGCTCTCTGACGCTGACATATCAGGAAAACACCTATGTCACAGCGGCCCGCGCAATCGGCGCGCGCGACCGCCGGATTATCCTTACTCACCTGCTCCCCAACATGCTTTCACCGCTTCTGGTTCTGTTCACGCTGGAAATCGCGGTGCTGATCCTGTCAGAAGCTTCCCTTTCATTCCTTGGCTTTGGGGTGCAGCCACCGCAGTCGTCCTGGGGCCTCATGATCGCGCGGGGGCGTGAGTATATCAGCTCTGCGTGGTGGTTAGTCGTGCTACCGGGGGCGGCGATCTTCATGGCGGCGCTTTCGCTGAACCTTGTCGCAGCATGGGCGCGCGCTGTAACCGACCCGGTTCAAAGATGGCGCTGGCTTGCGAAACCGTCTGCAAAAGAGAAATAGGGCAATCATGACCGACCGCATGCCTCCAATTGACAGCCGGGCCGACCCGTTGCTGGCAGTGCATGATCTTCATGTGCGGTTCGATACTCCACATGGACCGGTGCAGGCGGTCGGCGGCGTCAGCTGGTCGCTCGGAAAAGGGGAAACACTTGGAATCATAGGTGAAAGCGGTTCTGGCAAGAGTGTCGGTCTTGAAGCGGTCATGGGCCTGATCAAATCACCACCGGGCCATGTTTCCGGTGAGATTTTATTTGACGGGCAGGACATTCTCAAACTTCCAGACAGGGTGCGCCGCGCCCTGCGGGGCGAGGAAATCGCGATGGTCTTTCAGGATGCGATGAGCGCCCTCAACCCGGGAATGACAGTTGGATCACAGATTTCTGAGGTTTACCGCCTTCGTCGCCGCTGCTCAAATGACGAGGCGCGCCGGAAGGCCGTGGAACTGATGGACCTTGTGCGCATCCCGTCAGCGAAGACCCGGCTGAAGGCCTATCCACACGAATTTTCCGGCGGGATGTGCCAGCGTGTGATGATTGCCACAGCGCTGGCGCTGGAACCACGGCTGTTGATTGCGGACGAGCCGACAACGGCGCTTGATGTGACGGTGCAGCGGCAGATCATGGCTCTGCTTTCCGAGCTTCAGCGTGAAACCGGAATGGCGCTGGTTCTGATCACCCACGACCTTGGTGTTGTCGCAGAAGCCGTAAACCGGGCTTTGGTGATGTATGCTGGCCGAATCGTCGAAAGCGGTGACGTGGCGACGCTGTTTCGCGCCGCGGCGCACCCCTACACGCGCGGGTTGATCCAGTCGATGCCAAGGATCGACAGCCGCGGCGCAGATCTTTTCAGCATCGGAGGCACCCCGCCCGCAGCTGGGCGAATGCCACCCGGATGCGCTTTTCACCCTCGATGCCAACATGCAGTGGACCGTTGCCGTGTGGAACGTCCGGAGCTTGCGCCGGTGCTCGGTGGGACACAACTTGTTGCATGTCACCTTGCAGGAGAGTTGTCACATGGCTGACGCGCCAATTCTTGAGGTGAGAAACCTCTGCAAGGAGTACAACATCGGCAAAACTGGCCTGCTTGGCGGCAGTTCGCGAACTCTCAAGGCGGTTCAAGGCGTCAGTTTTGCGCTTTATCCGGGACAAACCATAGGTCTTGTCGGCGAATCTGGATGCGGCAAGTCCACTTTGGCGCGGACTGTTCTGCGGCTGAACGAGCCCACTTCGGGCGAGGTGCTGTTTCGTGGCAGGAACATTCTTGATCGGTCGCCCGATGAAATGCGCAAGTTGCGGCGCCACATTCAGGTCGTTTTTCAAGACCCTTACAGCTCGCTTGATCCCCGCTTTACGGTGCGTCGAATTCTAGAAGAGCCCTGGAAGGTCTTTCCCGACATTGTGGTGCCTGCTGATCGCGAGGCGCGCGTGGCCGAATTATTGCGGATTGTCGGGCTGAATTCCTCGGATGCCGACCGATACCCGCATCAGTTTTCGGGTGGACAGCGCCAACGGATAGGCATTGCACGGGCGCTAGCGCTTAATCCCGAGGTGATCATCTGCGACGAACCTGTTTCGGCACTGGACGTTTCGGTGCAAGCACAGGTTATCAACCTGCTGGCCAGCCTGCAAAAGGAACTGGGGCTTGCCTATCTTTTTATCGCACATGACCTTGCCGTTGTGCATCACATCGCCGACCGGGTCATGGTCATGTATTTGGGAAGGGTGGTGGAGGAAGGGCCAGTCGATCAGGTTTTTTCAAACCCCCGACACCCATATACCGTTGCCCTGTTGTCTGCGGTTCCGGTGCCTGACCCCGATCTGCGCACGCGCAAAGTAATCGTGCTGGAAGGCGAGGTTCCCAACCCGATCTCGCCGCCGCCCGGCTGCCCATTTCATCCACGCTGCGCGCATGCAAAAGACATCTGCAAGACAACGGTACCGCCCTTGCTACGCGTTGAAGCGGCGCTTGCGCGATGCCATTTTGCGGGCGCTCTCGATTTCTCCGGCTTTGTAGGGCATTTGTCTCAACATGAGAGCAGCTCAGTCGAAGCCTAATTATTGCGAGGTCTTGCGAAAAGCTTAGACAAGGCGAGGGTTTGTATCGGTGCACTACTCAGATCGGGGACGAGGTGCATAGTGTCTCATCGGGCCCTAGACGCTCTTTTAGCACGCCCGCAACCGGGTCGATGCGCCTTTCGCTTGGCGCTTGGCCTGCCCGGCCCGATCTTCACCGACACGCCCGCGCTTGCTCCCGCATCACCGCAAAGTCCGCAAGCATGCGCACCACCACCGCCGCCTCGGGCAAAGCTTCAGCCTCGGCCGCCGCCCGCGCCTGCTCGGCCCGGCTGTACGCCACCACCGGCGGACACAACCCGGCACCGCCCTCAGAACCGCCCATCGCGCAGGCGCCGAGCGAGAGCATCGCGATCAGCGGGCGGCGGGTGGCGGCATCCAGCATCTGGCGTTGGGCTTCATTGACCGTCTCCATGGTGTCGAGCCGCTCGGCGAGGCGACCGGCGCTTTCCCCGGCGCGCCGGGCCGCTGGCGAGGAGGGCGGTAATCCAGCGCATCAGCGCCGCCCCCGATTCCAATCGTCGATCCGCGCGTGGATCGCAACTGCGATGCCAGCGAGCGCCACGGCGATGAAGAGCCAGCGCAGGGTATCGAGGTAAGGCACCAGCGGCAGGATCGCGGACTGGGTCTCGCCGAGGATCTG
>JAHYJF010000173.1 GCA_019428955.1 Burkholderiaceae bacterium | reverse complement strand
AGGCCGCGCAGAGAGAACTGGCGAAAGCCCATGACCGACTTGATGATGCCGAACACCGGTTCCGGAGTCTGCTTGCGCAGGGCGTAGGCTTGCCGGCCTTCGGGGGTTGCCAGCCGATGCCGCATGGTTTCGAGCGGCGTCGGGTTGTCTGGGGCCGGCGGTGGTTCGGCGAAACGGTCCTTCCAGGGTAAGCGTCATCTGGCCCCCACCTTTTTCTGATCCTTGGTTTCTGCGAAGCCGTCCTTGTTTCGGAACAGGGAAGGAGTTTCTCCATGGAGAGTACAGCGGAGTTTTTCCGGTCGGGCGGTGTCGAGGTCTCCGCCGGTGGCCGGCGGCGGTGGCCAGATGATTTCAAGGCGCGGATTGTAGCGGAGACCCTGGAGCCCGGGGTGGCGGTTCGCGAGGTTGCCGAGCGTTACGGGATGCGCCCGAACCGTCTCTCGGAATGGCGGCGTCTTGCGAAGGACGGCAAGCTGGTCCTGCCGGCGGTCGATGAGCCACCCGGGTTCGCGGCGCTGGTGCTTTGCGATGCTGGGCATTCCGCCTCAGCGCCTGAGTCGGCCGCAGGTTCGGCCTCGATCGAGATCGCGATTGGCGATGTGTCGATCCGCTTGGACGCGGGCACTCCGGCGGCCCGGATCGGCGAGATCGTCCGGGCCGTGGGATCCCCGGCATGATCATGCCCTCGCACAGGGTGCGCATCCTGGTGGCGACCCAGCCGGTCGCTCGCCATTGGGCTTGAACCAATGGCGCCTCAATGGCTCGCTCCGCAAAGGCCACGACGGGCTGGCGGCGTTGGTGCAGTCGGCGCTGAAGGAGGACCCCTTCACTGGCACGGTGTTTGTGTTCCGGGCCAAGCGGGCCGACCGGCTCAAGATCCTGTTCTGGGATGGGACCGGGCTGGTGATGGCCTACAAGCGCCTTGAAGAGACGACCTTTGCCTGGCCGGCGATCCAGAACGGCGTCTTGACGCTGAACCGGGCGCAGTTCGAGGCGCTGTTCGAAGGTGTTTGGGGATACCCCCTTTGGTGATGCTGACGAATCTTTTCCGGAGGAGGTTCAGGTCCTTGATCAGCGCCATCCGCTCTTTGGGCGCAGGTTCCGGGTTCTTGGCCGCTCGCTGTTTCGCAGGGGCAGTTCTTCGCCCTTCTACGAGGTCACGTATTGCGATGGCGTGACACTGAATGTGCCGGTCGCGGTGACCAAACCGTGTGCTTTGCCGACTTCTCCTACCAAACTGAGCGTGGAAGCTTTGCTGGATCTACTAAATGTGGTAAATTTGGATCATGAGCACGGCACCCGAAGATCTTTGGACGATGCTGCCGGTGACGCTGAGGCGCCAGATCGTCGACGACATCGCCGTGGTTCTGGCGGAGGTCTTTCGTGATGTCCGAGTTGATCCAACTGGCGCATCTGAAGCGCAAGGCCGTCGTCTACATTCGGCAATCGACGCCGCATCAGGTCGTGAGCAACCAGGAGAGCCTGCGGCTGCAATACGCGCTCAGTCAACGCGCCCGCGATCTTGGATGGCATGAAGCCGACATTGACGTGATCGACGCCGATCTCGGTCTGAGCGGCGCCTCGGCCGCTCATCGCAGCGGGTTCCAGGAACTTGTCGGCCGGGTCGGGCTCAGCGAAGTGGGGATGATCCTGTCCGTCGACGTGACGCGGCTCGCGCGTAACTGCTCGGATTGGTATCCTCTTTTGGACATCTGCGGGCTGCGGGGGTGTCTGATCGCCGATCGCGACGGCGTCTATGACCCGGGCAGCGCCAACGGGCGCCTTCTGCTTGGCCTCAAGGGCACCATATCCGAACTCGAGCTGCATACGATCCGCAGCCGCCTGACGACGGGCTTGATCGCCAAGGCTCAGCGCGGGGAGCTCGCCCTCACCTTGCCGGTCGGCCTCGTGCGGGATGCCGGTGGTGTCGTGCTGAAGGATCCCGATATGGGTGTTCAGGACCGGCTTGGTCTTGTGTTCGAACTCTTTGTGAAGCTGCGCAGCATCGCCAAGGTGATGCGCATGCTGAACAATCGCGGTCTCGATCTGCCACGCCGGGACCGGCATGGCGAGTTGCACTGGGCGCGCGCGACGGTCTCCGCGGTTGCCACGATCCTGAAAAATCCCGCTTACGCAGGGGCCTTCGTCTATGGCCGAACCCGCATGCGGGAAGCCACGCCGGACAGCCGGTCTCCGGCAAAAGCGAAAGTGGCGAGACCTCTCGAAGACTGGCGCATCGTCGTGAAGGATCGGTATCCGGCCTATATAGACTGGCCGACTTATGAGAAAATCCGCAGCATCGTAGGTGACAATCGGGCCGAGTATATGCGCACCAAGACACGAGGCATCCCCCGCGACGGCGACCTTCTTTTGCACGGCATCGTGTGGTGCGGACGGTGCGGCCACAAGATGTATGTCCGATACAAGGGCGGCGGAGAATATGTCTGCAACCATTTGCGCACCCATTCCGGATTGCCCACTTGCCAGCATATCCGGGCTGAGGCAGTGGACGCCGCTGTTGCCGACGCATTCCTGACCGCGTTGGCTCCCGCGGAACTCGATGCCCTGTCGCGCGCCCGCCGGGCCCAGAGCAAGATCGACGGAGCCTTGCGTGCAAACGCCGAACGCGAGGTTGAACGCACACGCTATGCAGCGGCTTTGGCACAGCGACAGTACAATCGCGTCGATCCTGACAACCGTCTCGTGGCCGCCGAACTTGAACGCCGCTGGGAAAGCGCGCTGATGGAGGCTCGGGCGGCGGAGGCGGCGCTGGCCGAGCCGTCCGCACAGCAACCGCCCGCGCATGTTGCCATGGGGAAGGCTTTTACCGGCAAGGTTGTGGCACTGGCGGGGCGTCTACCACAAATCTGGACGGATCCCGATGTCACAGACGCGCATCGCAAGGCGCTCCTGCGCTGCCTGGTGGACAAGGTGGTGCTCGACCGGACGTCCGAGAGCGCGCTGGTCCGCATCGTATGGCGCGGTGGGGCGGTGACCCACCTCGATGTCAAAATGCGGGTCACGGCGATCGCAAAACTCGCTCGGGGTGGCGAAATGCGGGCGCGCCTGCTCGACCTGGCAAAAGAAGGCCGACCCGACAGTGAAATTGCTCGCCTTCTCACCGAAGAGGGTCACCGATCGGCCAACTGTGCCGACAAGGTTCTTCCCGTCACCGTGCAACGTATCCGGCTGGCCGAAGGCATCAAGGCGCCTCCTTCGCGCAGGCGGTGGGAGCACGATCCCGGCTTCCTGAGCACAACAGAACTCGCTGCCAAGTTGGGGATTCCGGTCAATTGGCTCTACGTCCAGATCAAGAAGAAGCGTCTGCTCATCGAACCTCAGCCAACCGGTGCCTATCTGTTTCCCGACACGTCAGCAGTGTTGGATGGAGTGCAGAACCTGCGAAATCACGTGATCGGCGAACTGGACCTGAGAATCTGTCAGCCTGACAATGGGGGGTATCAACATGGGTGATCGTTTGACGGGCTCGACTGGCGCAAGGTCAGGGCGCTGGAGGCGCGCAGGCCAGCTGCGGCAGAATGAATCAGGGCATCGAAAAGGCGCGCATTTACAGGCGCTTCAGGGTATATTGGGAGCATGACTACCGCTGCTGCCAAAGACCTCGACCTCTCCGTTTTGCCGCCTGATTACCGCGCGGCATTCGAGGCTTTGCAGGCGACAGCCGCGCGTGTGGCTGAGCTTGAAGAGATCAACAAACGCCTTGAGCATCTGGTCGCCGAGCTGAACCACGTGGTCCATGGCAAGAAATCGGAAAAGCTCAGCGAGGACGAACGGCAGCTGGCCTTCGAGGATCTCGAAACGGCGGTCGCCGAGGTCGAGGAACAGAAGGATACGCAGGCTGCCGCGGACGACAAGCCGCGCCGCAAAAGGTCTCCGGCCAGGCGCAATCGCGGCAACCTGCCCGCGAACCTGCCGCGCATCGAGCAGGTCATCGAGCCCGACAGCCTCGAGTGCCCGTGTGGCTGCGGGCAGATGCACAAGATCGGCGAAGACCGCACCGAGCGGCTGGACATCGTGCCGGCGCAGCTGCGCGTGATCGTCACCGTGCGCCCGAAATATGCCTGCCGCGCCTGCACCGACGGCGTCACCCAGGCCCCGGCGGCGCCGTATCTGATCGAGGGCGGTCTGCCGACCGAGGGCGCCATCGCCCATGTGCTGGTCAATAAATACGCCGACCACCTTCCGCTATACCGACAGAGCCAGATCCTCGCCCGCTCGGGCATCAATATCCATCGCGGCACACTGGCCGACTGGGTCGGTGTCGCCGCATTCCATCTCAGGCCGGTGGTGGATCGGCTGGCCGAGCATCTGAAGGCGTCCACCAAGCTGTTCATGGATGAGACCACGGCGCCGGTGCTGGATCCGGGGCGCGGCCGCACCAAGACCGGGTATCTCTGGGCGCTGACCCGCGACGACCGCAGATGGGGCGGTGACGACCCGCCGGGGGTGGTCTATTTTTACGCCCCCGGACGCGGCGGTGAAAATGCCGAGCGCTTCCTCACCGGCTTTGACGGAATCCTGCAGCTCGACGGCTACCAGGGTTACAACCGCCTGACGCGCCCTTCCCGCAAGGGCGGCGCCCCGATCCGCGTCGCCCATTGCTGGGCGCATGCCCGGCGGAAACTGAAGGAAGTGTTCGACCGCGACGGCTCCGAGATCGCGGCCGAGGGCCTGCGCCGGATCGCCGAGTTTTATGCCGTTGAAGCCGACATTCGTGGCATCGACGCTGGACAACGGCTCTCGGCCCGGCAGGCGCGAACCGCGCCCCTGGTCGCCGCGTTCGGCGACTGGCTGCAAGAGCAGCGCCTGCGCGTGTCGGCAAAATCCCGGCTTGGTGAAAAGCTCGGCTATATCCATAACCACTGGGGCGGCCTGCAAACCTTCCTTGAGGATGGCCGTGTCGAGATCGACTCCAACAGCGTGGAAAATCTGATCCGCCCGATCGCCCTCAATCGCAAGAACGCCCTATTTGCGTGTGAATCGGCATGCAAAAGTGACCCACTTGGGTGGGTTATGATCATGTAAAACTGACCCACCTGCATTGTTAACATCCGTGCGCTTTGGCACGGAGGAAGAGCAGGTGTTACTGATGGAAACGGCAATGAAGATCCGTGGGTGGATCTTGGGCGATGGCCGCAGCATCCGTGCTGTGGCACGCGAGACAGGCATCTCGCGCACGACGATCAAGAAGTATCTGAAGGACCCGGAGCAACCGCAATATCGGGAGCGGCAACCGCGTGTTGGTCACAAGCTGAGCGCGGAATTCGAGGCGCGTCTCCGGGAGCTTTTCAAACACGATTTACAGCTTCGACGGCGCAACCGTCGCACAGCCAAGAAGCTTTATGAGCAGATTGTCACAGAAGGCTACACAGGGTCCTATTCGCCGGTTCAGCGCTTTGTACGAGAACTCAGGCAAACATCCGGGACCGGTACGGGCGATGCGTTCATTCCTCTGCATTTCGCGGCGGGCGATGCGCTCCAGTTCGATTGGAGCGAGGAATACGTCATGCTGGGCGGTGTTGAGCACAAGGTTCACGTGGCCCATTTCCGCCTGTGCCACAGCCGCAAGCCTTTCGTCGTGGCCTATCTGAACGAGAAGCAGGAGATGGTGCTTGATGCCTTTATTCAGGCGCTGGTGTTCTTCGGCGGCGTCCCGCGCCGGGTGATCATCGACAACCCCAAAACCATGGTGACCTATGTCTCACGATCGAAGGATCGGATCTTTCATCCACGCTTTCTGGCCTTGATGAACCACTATGTCATCGAACCCGTCGCTTGCACCCCCGCCGCGGGATGGGAAAAGGGTCAGGTCGAGAACCAGGTCCAGTTTCTGCGCGGCGAGCTGTTCACTCCCAGGCTTGCTTTTGACGATCTGGATGCGCTGAATGACTGGCTGCGCCTGCGCAGCGAAGAGCTGGCCAACCGCTTGCATCCCGATCAGCAGGACCGCACGATTGCCGACATTTTTTCGGATGAGCAGAGAGAGTTGCGCCCGCTGGGTCGCCCCTTCGATGGCTATGTCGAAAAAACTGTTCGCGTCAGATCCACCTGCCTGGTGCAATACGACAGCAATCGCTACAGCGTGCCGTCCGAATTCGCAGGGCGCCATGTCTCGTTGCGCGCCTATGCCGATCGGATTGTCGTGGTCGCAGGCAACGAGATCATCGCCGAGCACAAACGACATTTCACGCGCAATATCAGTTATTTCGAGCCGTGGCACTATGTGCCCCTGCTGGATCGCAAGCCCGGTGCCTTGCGTGATGGCGCGCCTTTTGTCGGCTGGGAACTGCCCAAGGCGATGGAGCAGATCAAGGATCACTACATGCGCGACAAAGGCGGCGACCGGGACTTCGTCGACCTGCTTCTGCTGGCACTGACGCATGGCATAGACGTGGTCGAAATGGCCTGCGAGCTGGCGGTCGAACAGCGCACCCTGCGCTTGCCTGCGATCATCAATCTGATCAATCAGTTGCTGGAACCTGTCATCTCCCCGCTGGCCGACCCCCATGCCTACCCGCAGCTAACTCTGCGTCCCGAGGCCGATTGCAAGCGATATGAGGCGCTGTGTGCCACCGGGGAGGTTGTGGCATGAACGCCCTCGTCGACCAGCTCGCAGCCCTCAGACTGCATGGCATGGCGGCCTGCGCCCAGGATTTGCTGGCCGCGCGCACGCCGCCCAGCCTGACAACAGCGTTGAAGACCTTGATCGACGCGGAAACCCAGGAACGCCGCGTGCGGTCCATTCAATATCAGATGCGCATTGCCAAATTCCCCCACCACAAGGACTTTGCCACCTTCGATCATGGCGCTGCGACCGTCACCAAAGCGCAGATCGACCCGTTCTGCTCTGGCCGTTTCACCAACGACGCGCACAACATCATTCTCGTCGGCGGAACCGGCACCGGCAAGACGCACATTTCAATCGCCCTGGGGACCAATCTGGTCAATCAGGGCAAGCGGGTTCGGTTCCATAACGCCGTCGATCTGATCAATGCCCTGATCGCGGAGCAGGCCGACGGAAACACCGGGAAAATCATCAAGCAGCTGACCGCCCTGGATTGCGTGATCATCGACGAACTCGGCTATATTCCGTTTCCAAAGTCTGGCGGGTCATTGCTGTTCCATCTGATCAGCAAACTGTATGAGACGACCAGTGTCATCATAACCACCAACCTCGAGTTCGGCGAATGGGTGTCTGTCTTCGGGGACGCCAAGATGACCACTGCGCTGCTTGATCGCGTCACGCACCATTGCAGCATCATCGAGACCGGCAACACATCCTACCGCTTCGCCCAAAGCAAATCCCGCCAGAAAACCTGACGATCCGCAAACAAAGCCCACAGACGAGCTTGCTACTTGGGGGCCGCTCGCCTGTGGGCTTTGCCACCTCCGGGGTGGGTCATTTTTAGATGATCACCCCGGGCCACTTTTGAATGCACGTTGACAGATTTTGGCTTCCTCGAGGCGCTCTGTGTACTTGATCGACAAGTATTGAACGCCTCTGTCGCTATGATGGATAAGGGTCTTTGGATCTGGTTGGCGCGCCGCCAACGCTTGATCCAAAGCATCAAGC
>JAHYJF010000172.1 GCA_019428955.1 Burkholderiaceae bacterium | reverse complement strand
AAAGGCCGCGATCTGCGCCGGGGGCTGCGGCATTGGCGGGCGGTGATCGTTCATGCTAAAATCTCGCGGTGGGCGTGACACGGTAATATTCTCGCGGCCGTAGCACGGTCTTCGGACCGGAGCACCATGCAGGGTTTCCGGGCAACCGGGTGCGGGGCCCTGCCGCCCACGCCCCTTTGCGGTTCCACCACGCGCCCCGGACCAGGAACCAGGGCGCGCGGTGTCCGACGAAGGCGGGGGCGCCGCCTTCGCCGTTTCGGGCCGGTCAACTCCGCGAAGCCGACCCGATGCTCAGTCTTTCAGCGTGCCCGCAGGCAGGCCGAGTTGGCGGCAGATCGCTTCGGCCTCGGCCGAGCCTTGCGCGGCGGTCTGCGCGGCGAATGCGGTGGGCAGAAGCTCGCGGGTGAGGTGCGCATAGGCAGGCACTGAAGAGGCCAGAAACCGCTCGAAGCTCGCAGGATCTTGCGCGCAAAGCGCCGTCGCCCAACTGCGCATTGCGGGCGTGATGAAGCCCCGGCGCAGCGCGTCTTCGACCCTGCCCGAAATCGCGCGCTCGCTCATCGTGGCAAGCTTGGCGTTGCGGTCGCGCAAGAGGTCTTGCATGGCCTCGACCGGCACGAATTTGGCCGGATCGGGGTTGTCTTTCTCGCTGAGCAGCGCGGCAATCGCCGCCGCAACATCGGCCTCGGGCGCGAGGCCGAGCAGCTTGGCAAGCCGCTGCGCCAGGGGAAGCTTGGCATCGGGCGTGGTTTTCGGCGCATCAGGTGCGGTCTTCGGCGCATCGGCCATGTCGGTTTCCTCGCTGGCAAGGGCGGTCAGGTGCAGGTTCGGGTTGTGAACGAGGCCTGCGCCCTTCAGCTTCATGATTGCCCTGGTCTTCGGGTGGTAAAGAAAGCTCGGGCTGATGTAGCGATATTCACGGTTGCCGATCAGCTCGCGGGCCGTGGCGGTCCATTCGACGCGGCCCCAAAGTCCGCCTGCTTCAAGCTTCAGTTCCTTGATCCAGCCCGCAGCGGGCACCGGGCCATTGGCGCGCGCCTCGGGCCGGTCGCTCTGGTGTTCATAATCGATCGGCAGATCGACGCCGCCCGACTGGAAGGCCAGCAACAGGGCGCCGGGGTCGGCAAGGTCGAACTCGCGGCCGTCGCGGCCCGTCATGTGCCCTTCGGGAAACAGGTGCACCCATTCCGGCGCATCGCCACCAGGGGCGAGCGCGCGGTCGCAGGTGCCCAAGGCGAGGCCGCGCATCGGATCACACCACGTAGGGCGTGACGATCAGCTCGGCCGTGCCCTTCCATTCGTTGGTCTGGCCACCTTCGCCCAGCTCGGAGTTCAGCAGCTTGCGCGCAGCACCTTCCAGCGCGGGCGGCACCACCAGCGTGGTCGGGGTCACGCCCAGCACACGGCCGCCGTCGCTCTTGTAGCTCATCATCGCGGCACGCGCGGCGGCATAGTTGGTGGCATCGAGCACGGCCTTGGAACCGAAGGCGAGCTGCCAGAGGCCAAAGCCCGCATTGACCCGCGCCCGCACGCCATAGACGTATTCGTCGTTCATGAACACGTGATGATCGCTCGACTGCGTGATCGCCTGGAACTCATAGTTCTCGCGGGTCTGCCAGATGATCGGGCGCACCGAACGCGAGGTATCGAGCAGGAACCACGGCGCGCCCGCGCCCGCCTGGACGTTCGACACGCTGACCGGCGTGGTGCCGGGTTCCAGCTCGACCGGGTGGTCTGCGTCGAAGAAGCTCTGCCCGTCGAAGCAGGGCAGATCGAAGCCCGCCTTCAACAGTGCGAAGACCAGCTCGTCAGGGTGGCGTTTGGCATCCTGACCCATTTCGGCGAACACCGGCTTGAAGATGCCCAGGCGGTCATCGGCAATGTCGGTGCGCTGCACCGAAACCGTCGCCTCGAACTTGCGGTTGCTGATGGTGTAGGAATGCGCGGTGAGGTTGTTCACGTGGCGCGGCCCGATCCATTCGCGCAACCGCGGGAACATGCCGAGCCAGCCATAGGTTTCGTCGCGCGACTCGCTCGGCACGGTCATCGCGACCTTGTCGGCAAAGGCGGGGGCGGTGTTGAAAGCGCCGTCGAAGACGGTCTTGAAGCCTTTGAAGGCGAGGTCGAGCGTTTGGCCGTTGATCATCATGGGGGCAAATCCCTGCGGGTTGTGTATGCGGCGAAACTAGAAAATCGCCGATGACGAAACCAACCTCACACCCTTGCGGTGGAATTGCCGGTGCGCTGGCAGGGTGCCCGCCCCCTTTGCATTAACGTCCGAAACGACCATTGCCGACCAAGGGCGCTCATGTCTGACGGGCACCTCAAAATGCGCCATTTCGGCCCGCTCCGTCAAGCCTGCCCGAGGCAGCGCCCCGCAGTTGCGAGATTAAACGGGTTTCAGGCGAAATTAAACGGGGTAACGCCGTTTCAGGTATCCGAGGGGCCGAAACCCGACACGGCCCCTCAGCGGCCTTCCTATGCGCTCTCTTGAAATAGGTCGGGCGGCGCGATTGCCCGCGCCGCCCGACCCGGTTTCCGCGCCTGTCTCAGGCCGCGCGCGTTTTCATCGCCTTCAGGGCGGTGATGACCTTCGCCGCCGCATCGGCGCGCAGGAAGCGCAGGTTCGAGACCTTGAAGCAGCGTTCGAGCCATTTGTTCAGCCCGTCCTCGTCGCTGGCACCGTGGGTGTATTCGCTCCACAGCACCCGGATCAGCTCGATCTGCGCAAACGACGCCATGCCCGGCCGCGCGCCGAAGTTCGGGCCTTGCGCGGTCAGCGGCTTGAACCCTGCGTATTCGAGAAAGCCCATCACCAGGTTGAAGCCCGCCGCGTCAAGCTCGGTCGAGCTGGTGACGCCGGCGATCTGCGCGAGGATCGAGCGCCAGTCGGCATCGGCGATGCCGAGCTTGCCCCTGGCGACGTGCAAGAGCGCGATCTGCCGTTTCGAAATGCCCATGTCGTTTCCCTTCATGCCAGGTCGCGCAGCTGCGCGTTGAGGTGTTCAAGGTCTTCAAGTTCGTGCTCGCCCACGGCGCCAAGGGCTTTCGCGGCGAGTGACGCCATGTCGGCAATGCCGAAATGGCCCGGAAAGTCGCCGTCCTGGATGATGCGCGCCAGCAGCGCGAAGACGTTCTCCGCCTCGCTCATGCGGATCGAAACATCGCTGAGCGCGCGGGTGTAGCGGGTCACTTCCTCGGCCGTGAAGCGGATCGGCGCCACCTTGGCATCCGCCGCCGCGCGCTCGGCCGCGATGATAGCCCGCGCTTCCTCGGCCGAGCGGCCCGGCACATAGAACGCCCGGCCCTCGCGCGCCGCCTTCACGCGATAGTCTTCGGGCGCCGGGTCTTCGGGCTTCGCGGCGCTCATTGCAGCGCGCCTTTCTGCGTCCTGCCAACGAACTCGGCCCGGCGCAGAAACGCGAGAACCTCGCCATACCATTGCTCGGCAATGCGGGCCATACGCGCGAGGCCCGCCGCCTTCTCTTTGAGTTCCGGTTCGCTGATCGCTTCGGCGAGCGCGCTAAGGCCGCTCACCATCGCGTCGTGATGATTGCCAAGGTGCCACATGGTATATTGCACCCCGGCGATCTCGCCCACGCGCGCAGGAACCACCATCATGGCAAACTCGCCCGCCTCGAACGCAGCCGCCACAGCTTCCGGAACCGCAACTTCCAACGTGATTGTCCGCATTATTTGGCCCCCAAGCGATTCAGGTTCAGGTATTCGATCGCTGCCAGGACGTGAGCGCCCTCAACTCGGCCGAGGCCCGCCGCCTGTAGTGCGCGCTTGGCAATCGTGGCAACGTAGCCGAGGCCGCCTTCGCGTCTCGCAATCTGATACAAGGCTTCGACCGATGCCGGGTCAGACAGGCCGAAATTGGCCGCCAGCCCTTCCACGTCGCCGCGCTCGATGCTGCGCAGGACGAGGCGCCGTCCCTCCCCGGCGCGGCGCCACAGCCCGCCGCGCTTGTCGGCCAGTTCCAGAAGCGACAGGTCGCCAACGAAGGCGATGGGGAACGCAAACGCCTCTTCCGACATGGCGCGCAGCCAATCGAAAGCCGACCAATCGTCCGCGCCACGCGTATTGCGACGGACCAGATATTGTGCTTCGTCGATCAGCAACAGGCCATCGCCCCCGATCGCTTCGGCAATCCGCTGCCGTTCCTCCATCAGGTTGCGGCTGTTCGGAACGCCCAGGTCCAAAATCTGCATGAGCTGGCACGCCACGCCCCAGGTGCCGCCCTCGCCGTCCACCGCAGTGACCATCAGCGCGCCGGGGCGCCGGTTCCAGAAAGAGCGCAGCGCCGTGGTCTTGCCAATACCAGGCGCAGCGGCGATGACGGTGATTGCCCCCGGAGTCGCGTCCACGAGCTCAAGCGTGCGCATGATGTTCTGCGTGGTGGGGGTCGAGACAAAGCCGCCAAGCACCGGCGGTGCTTCGGCCTTCTTGTCGAACTTCAACACTTCTGCCATTGTGGCCTCCGTTCAGGATGCGAGCCTGGCTCGCGATGAATGGCCCGGTGGGTGCCGTAAACACACGCCGGGCCGCCTAGACGCCGTAACGGGACAGATTGACCCCGTTGGCGCGATCGACAATTTCCAGGTATTCCGGGGTCAAGGCGCTCTTCGGCGCGGCCTTGCGCTTCGGTTGCAGCGGCCCGCCGAAGCGCGCTCCGACAACCTTGGCCGCAGCGGGTGGAGCGGCTTCGTCCACAGGGCCCAGCGCAGCAAGTGCTGCGGCCATTTCGTCGGTTTCCAGGTATCTGTTGGCGGTCTCGGCCTGTGTGACTGCCACGCGCGCCGCCTTGCGGTTTTTCGCGCTTGCAGACGCCCCTTCAACACTGTTGTAAACGCCCGGTTTAACCGGTTCTATCCCCTTGCAGATCAGCCGCCCGGCCTCGTCAAAGGCCACGGCCGGAGCTTCGAAATCGTCAGGGTCGCGGCCGATCAGCACGCGGCCCTTGCCGTGCCAGGGCAGAAGCTGCGCCTGCGTTGCCGGGCCGCCATAGGTCCATGTTTCGATCGTGATGCGGCCGAAGCGATCGACCGCCGCCGCCGAATAGATCAGCCCGGCATAGTAGAGCTGTTCCTTCGACGGTTTGCGCAGCGTCCGCTCGGCCAGCAGCGCGCGGAAATGCGCCTCGTAAGAGCGACCGCGCGCGCCTTGGCTGGCCCGCCCCGCTTCGCGGTTATGCCGCGCAATCTCGCGCGCAATCACCGCCTCGGCCGTCGCGAGCGGCACCGGGCGCACCGAAGCGTTCGGCGATGCCCCCGGCGCGTGCCCGGCATGCGCCCCGGCGAACTCCGGGCGATCGTCGATCACCCGCGAGAGGGTGGCGAATGTGCGCTCGGCGATCTTGGCCTGCGCGTTTTTCGGAATTGCGAAAGTCACTTCGATTCCGAGGTGTTGGCAGACCCCGAGCGGCTTCACGCCCGGCGCGCCGTTCCGCTTGCCGCGCCACTTGTGCACATTGCCGCCCGCCACCAGATGCCCGGAGAAGGCCGAGCCGTTGTCGGTGTAGAGGCGATCGAAGATGCCAAAATCGCGGCTGACATGCCGGATCACGCGCGATGTTGCGACCGCGTTTTCGGTCTTCGCCAGCTCGTAGCCGAGCACGAAATTCGTTGCCACGTCCACCAGGGCAATCATCACCGGCCGCGCCGCCTTGCCGTCGCCGAAGTCCACCCAGAAATCGAGCGTCCGGCCGTCAAGCGACACCAGCTGCAACGCGCCGAGCGTGGTCTTGTCGCGCATGATCGGCATCGAAAGGGCCTTCGCCGCCGCCTCGTGCCCATGCCGCGCCACCAGCTTTTGCGCCGGGTCGAGCGCGCTCCACCGCCGAAACACGGTCGTGAAGGACGGGCACGCCCAGCCCAGCTTGCGCGATACGTCCCGCACGTCGCGCCATGCCTGCCGAAGTGGAAACTGCGGCCCGGCATCGCGCAAGGTGGTCATGAAAAAGGCCCATGCCTCTTCGGACATGGCCGCGCGCTTGCCACCTTCGCGGGCATAGTCATGCAGCAGCGCGGGCGCATAGTTGATCGGTGCAACCCCTTCGGTCTGTTTACGAATGCGGCGCAGGCTTGCCGCGCTGGTGCCCTCGGCCCCGAACTTCGCGCGCACCGCCGCAACCAGCTTGCCGCCGTGCAGGTGCTCAAGCCGCGCCACCATGAAGCGCGCAATCTCGGCCCGCCGCAGAGCGGCCGAGCGCATCGTGGGCGTGGCATCCAGAAAGTGCTCCTGCGCCTCTGCATCCCACTCGCCAGGCTCAAGCCCCGCCCGCGCGATCTCACGCTCGGTATAGGCGCGCTGCACCTCGTCGGGCAGGTCAGAAAGGCGGACAATCTCACGCTTCCCGCCGTTGCAGCGTGCCAGCTGAATAGGAATATCTTGCCGGTTCAGCCAACGTGAGGCGGCCGTTCGATCATTGGGAATCTCGCCGAGGCCAAGCAGGTTTCGAACCGGCACGATCATTCTGTCACACCCGCGGCAAGCAAAAGCCGCTCCGCCAATGCGGCTGCCTTTGGACCCTTCGATTGGCCATTGATCGCGCGGCGCGCTGTCGGGGTGTCGATCCCATTTTCCCTGCACCAGGCGTGCAGGCTCGTTCCTTGTGCGACGAACCCGGCACGGACTGAATTGAGCTTGTGGCGCACGTCGCCTAAGTCATGTATGCTTTGCATGGCACATCGTTACTCCATCTTTGGGCACCATACCCCAAATATGGGCAATGACAAGGGACATTATGATCGGGCAACTTCCTCTTCGCCTTCGCGAACTTCAGTCGCGCAATAACTGGACCGTCGCCGACATGGCGGAACGGACAGGGATTCCCAAGCGCACCTTGGACAAATACCTGCTGCGCAACGGTGCAAGCCTTCCCGGCTTCGATGCTCTCTGTTCGCTGGCGACTGGCCTAGGCGTTTCGCTTGACTGGCTGGTCTTTGGCGCTGGCCAGCCAGGCGAGCGAACCGTGCTTATAGCCGATAAGGCGGCTTACCTTGAGGCTATCCGTGTATTGGAAGCCTTCCTACATCACCATGCCGCTGGCCAGCAGTTGATCGAGGGTGAGCTAATACTCGGACTTTCCCTAGAGGTATGGGCAGCCGAGATAGGTGCCCGCTCAGGCGAAAGAGCACGCGATATGCTGGCCGCTGGCGTGACCATGGAAGAGCTTCTTACGTGGCTTGAGGCGAGGAAAGAGCGGCTTCTGGAACTGATGCGCGACAGGACGGAGCGCATCACCTCGTTCGGCGAAAAGCAGTCTCAATAAGGTGTTGGCTGTGGGCAAAACTGCCCACAGCCAACAGAATCGACCATTGATTTTGTTGACATATTTTCAGGCCGCCGATCGCGGCTGGTCGCGAAAACCGCGAAAACGTCCAAACCCCGTGAAACAGCCATCCCATAAGCCATTGATTTACAACGGCTTCAAAAAGTGCCAAGTTCAAACCCTCTGAAACGCGTCACTTGCCACACCCTAACCCCTTGCCCCCGGCCCCGCGCGCGCATAAGACACGCGCAATTTGGGCGGGCGGTTTCAGGGGGTATCCATGCCGCTTCTGGTAATGAAATTCGGCGGCACATCGGTGGCCG
>JAHYJF010000171.1 GCA_019428955.1 Burkholderiaceae bacterium | reverse complement strand
ATTGTCGAGCAGTGCATTGATAGCCCCACCCACCGGCCCGGTTACTGCCGCAAGCCGCGCCATCGCATTGGCCAGGGCTTCGAGTGCTGGGGCTGCGGCCACCGCGAGCTGGTTGGCCATGCCGCGGCCGACAAGCCCGAGCCGGGCGATTGCGTCATTGGTGCGCTCGATCTGGGCTGCATCAGTTTGTGAGACGACCACACCGAAGGCGCGCACATCGGCACTCGCCTGGCGCAGCGTGGCGGTGTCAATGCGGGTGAAGACGAGCGAAGCGCGATCTCCGAATAGATCCGACGCCACCGCCGCGCGTTCCGCTTCGGGCACGTAAGCGATCAGCGCGTCCTGGATCGCGGCAATACGTTCATCGAGCGGCAGTGCTTGCAGATCTTTGGCCACAAGGTGCAGCTTGGCCAAGGCAGCAACTGCGGTCCCGGTTCCCGTCGCGGCTTCGCTCAGCCGTCGCGTCAGCATGCCCGCCGCCTGTTCGATCTCGCCGAGCGACACCCCCGCAAGTTCGCCCGCCCAGGTCAGCGTCTGGATGCTCGCGACAGTCGTATCCATCGACTGCGCCAGCTTGGCCTGCGCATCGACGCCCTGCAGGCCAGAGCGGATCAGTGCCACTCCCGCGGCCGCAGCAGCCGAGGCTGCGGCTGCCGCAACCACCCCGGCGCGGCGCGCAAAGGCCGCCAGCCGCGCATTGGCCGCCTCCGCTTCGCGCGACACTCGTCCGAAGCCTTCAGCCCCGGCGGTGCCGATGCCGGTGAGCTCGGCGCGGACCTGTTTGCCGCCCTCCGCGGAAAGCCGGACGCTGATCCGTTTTTCAGCCATCCTCGCCACTCCCCAATCGTTCGTTCATCTTGCGCACCATCACTGCCTCGATGCCGGGCAGGAACTCGGCCACGGCGCGGGGGCTGGCGCCCAGCGCCTGCGCCATAGCCAGGACCGCGCCCATGTCCCAGCCAATCACGGTGGAACCTGCGACGCGTAGCTGGCCGCCGATGCGACCCACGAGATCCCAGACCGCTTCGCCCTCGCGGCTTTGCGGCCGGTTTAGCTGTGCCGGGCAGTCGGGGCAGACGCCGTCGCAGGCGGCGCAGTAGCGATCGCCCCCGCCGAACTGCCAGTCGGCGAGGGCGCAGAGGCGTTTCCCTCAGCGTCCAGCACCAGGCCATTGGCCACATAGCCGGTCTGGAAGGCGTCAAAGACCGGGAAGATGTCGAGCAGGGCGTCGATGCCTTCGGGGGTGACAGGAATGGGATTGCCCTCGGCATCGCCAACCCCTTCCCAGTCGAGAAGCGCACGCCGCGTCAATGCACGCGCAAAGACCATGCCGCGCGTGTCATTGTCGGCATCCTCGGGAAGATCGCGCAGCGCACCATCCGATCGCGCCGCCATCATTAGCGAGGTGCTCATCGGCGCAAGCAGCAATCGCAGCCCCGGGGCGATCTCGAGCCACTGCGGCTCGGGCGAGAGGTTCAGGCGGATCATGGTCAGTATCCTGTGACGGTGTTGACAAGAATGGAGGTGCACATGCGGGCGGGCGAAGTTGCTTTCGCCGCCTGCCAGTCGAAGCTCGCCTGCACCCCCTGCGGCCCCGCGATCTCGACGCGCGGGATCGGCAGGTAGACCGCATGCGCGGTGAAGGTGAAGCTCGCGTTCGCGCCGAGGCTGTAGACGAACTCCAACTCGCAAGGTGACCCATCGATCGCTTGGCTCACCAGCGTGCTGTCGGCAAAGCGCACCTCGATGCGCCCCGTCAGCGAGGCCATGCCGGGATCGGCGCCCTCGATCTTGCCATCAGCGCGGATCGTCTCGATCCGGTCGAGGCCGTTTGCGTAGGTGATCTCGGCCGAGACCATGTTGCCCATGGCGACACCATTACGCTTCACCGTGCCGTTGAAGTGGCCGAACCGCTGCAGCCCGAGCGCGGTCGGTGTGCCCGCCGCCGTGGTGGTGGCGATGCTCTCGCCCTGCGCAATCAGCCGCGCGGTGGCGGTCAAGAGGCCAGAGCGCTGCATCTGCCAGCTGATCTGATCCAGCATGCAGCCCGCATACATCGCGAACCGCGGCACCTCGGGCATTGCCACCTCGATCGCCATCGAGGGCAGCGTCCAATTGCCCGACTGGAAGGTATGGGTCTTCGGCGTAGTGCCCGAGGTCGCGGGCGCCCCGAACGCTGCCTTCAGCCAGTAGCCGAAGGCCTCGACGTCGATCGGTACCACCACCTCGCCATCCGCCGTCACGGCGTCCTTGATCGGGGCCAGGGGATCGCGGCCATAGCCCAGCAGTTCCGAGGCTTGCAGCGGCTGTTCCGCGCCGAGCGTCGCCCGCGCGAAGGGCATCAGCTTGTAGCCGCTGGCGGGCGGGGTGCCGTAAATGGTCTCGAACGCAAGCGCCATCTGCGCCCGCGCGCCTTGCGCACGTGCCATGGGGGGACTCCTTTATGGTGGGAATTCAGCCTAAGGGGCTGGTGGTGGTATAGTGCAAAACGACGGAGATCACCGCCGCCTTCAAGGCCGCCGCGCCCTCGATGGGCAGGTCGACCGAGGCCGGGGCTTCCGGTTCGACCCAGTCACAGAGGCCGGCCAGCGTCCGGTCAGCCTCCAGCGCCACGCCGATGGCGGCGATCAGGTCATCGAATGCGCTGGCTCGGCCGGTGCCCGTCTGGACGACGACCTCCAGCTCGGCCCGGTGCTGGTAGTGATAGCGCAGGGGCGACAGCGTCACTTCCGGCTCGCCCGGCTGGCCATCGCGCAGGATGATCAGCCCCGCTGCCGGGATCCGCTCTAGCAAGACATCATCGCGCAGAGTGAGGGCGGAAAGGGGCTGAAGCCGCGCGAGCAGCGCGGTGAGGACGGTTTCGAGGGTGGTGGGCATACTCTCCCTTTATGGCAGTTGGAAGAAGAGATGGCTCGTGCGGATCATGCGGGCGAGGTACGATGTTCAATGACTCGGTTTCGACGCAAGGACCGCCGGCGACAGAATACGGTCTGATCATTCTTGTGCTGTTCTGATATGGTTGGCTCAACGCGATTAATTATTGGGGATCTTTGTGAATAGTGGAGAAATTTCGAGACAAGCCGCAGTCGATTTATGGCAGCAGATGCTAGACCGAGCCAGAAGTCACGAATGGTCAACTTTTGACGATCCTGAGTATATTCATCCAGGACGTGATGAATCCAGTGTTCGACGTGCGTTCTTGGATGCCGGTTGGTCCGACGACGAAATTGAAATGCATGAGAAGGTCGAGAAAGACCGAATTGAAAGTGCGCCAACTACAAGCCCGGGGGTCGCTAGACTTACCGAGGCTGCACTGGATAGGCTCTCAAAACTGATTCGAGGTGCGGCCAAGAAGATGAATGTTCCAAATCGGGAAAGCGTTCATTTTGCAATCGAACCAAAGGCGGGGCCATTTGTATCCAAAGTAAATGTAGTGATGACTGATCAGTCCATCATTACCATGGGTTCGTTCTTTACCAGATACTGCGGTCTGGTGGCCCGTGCTTATGTTCGAACACAGCTTGCTGCGCCCTTTTGTCTTGGCGTGCATTATGATGAGAGCAGGTTGAGAGCCGAGCTCAGGAAGCGTCCACAACTTCTCCTATACTGGTGGCGGATTTTCGTTTCCTTTGCGCTGACGGGGACACACATGCTCGCACCGTTCAAGCCTTCAAACAAGGATGAGGTGCTATTGATGGAGCAGGTTGCGCTCTCGATGGAGGTTTTCGGCCTTGCTCATGAGTATGCGCATCACACGCTTGGCCACGGGCGAGCTATACTCAGTCGCGATGATGCCCATCGGGAAGAGTTCGAAGCTGACAAGCTCGCCCTCGACATTTGCGAGTTAGTCGAGACGGAACTGCGGTATACATGGATTCGAGGTCATGATGTCCCCAACCCTTATCTCTGGACTGGGTCTGGGGGTATTCTACTTCTTTCTTCGTTAGAAGCCTTCCGGAAAACGAAAGACAGGATCTACTTGAGCAGATCTTTTGATAGTCATCCAAATTTTGTTGATCGAAGCTCGAAGATTAGGAGTCGCTTTGTTATGCAGCCGGATAAGCTATCTGCGTCTATGGATTTTTGCGGTGCAGTAGAAAATGTCCTCAGGTGTGTGATGCTAGAGTTGGAGCCTATGTTGGACAAGTTAGTCCCTGCGAATATTAGGACTATGGCACCAGATGATTGGGAAGCCGCATCATTTCGGTGACTGAGATTAATTAATAGTAAGGCTCGCCAAAGAGGATTAGATGTGGTGAATTGATAGTTTCAATTGTCTGTTGTCGGCGAAGCTGAGACGAATTTAGTTCCTCCAGCGTGAAACGATTTTGGGGGCCACGCCGTCGATGGACCGCTCGGCCTCCCGCGCCAGATCCAGCCGCTTGCGCAAATTGACCTGCGGCACGAGCAGGAATATCGGCACAGTTGCGACACCACGTCCGGTTTTCGCCCGCGATGCTACCGCGCGGCCTTTCGTGTTCAGACGCCCCTCCGCAACCAGCAGGCTCGGCCCCCTGCGGCGATAGATGAACCGCAGCCGCAATCCGGTCCGGCGCTCCCATTCGCCGGGGGAGATACGGCCGCCCTTGCTGCTTTTCCCGGCGGCATGCGTCGGGATCGCCAGCCAGAACCCGTGTTTCGAGCGGATCAACGGTCCGGTATCATGCGCGCCGACAATCACCGGCGCGTTCGACCAGACCAGTGCCGCGGCGTTCAGGCTCTCGCCCGCCTTGGGATAGGTCGCAAGCCGGATCGAGTTGCCAAGCCGCGTCCCCAGGCCCGCGCCGGTGATCTGCCCGCGCCAGGCAGATTTGAGCCCCGTGCCCGCCTCGCGCATGGCAGTGGTGATAGCGCGTTCTCCGGCGCGGATTTCTGCCGCCATCAGCGCCGCAAGGTCTGCGCCGATCTCGAACGTCAGCTTCATCGGATCACGCGGGCCTGAGATCGAGGGTCCAGACCAGCCGCTCGCGGTCGCGCACAGGCTCCCCCTGGATCACATGGCTCTCGCTGCCGATGACGATCAGATCACCGGGGCGCGGCGCGGGGAGATCGGTGACACGCACATCGACCACCATTGTATCGCTCACGAGCCGCCCGACGCCAAAATCGGTGATCCGATCCGGGGCGCGGGCGATGACGCGGATCGGGCGTTCCTCCGACGTGGTGGCAGAAATCCAGAGGGCCGGTGCCGCCAGGGAGGCATGGGTGAAGATGCGGTCCATGGCGGCGGCAAAGACGGACATCGGTGTCGCCCGTCAGTTCGAGCTCAAGATCCGGATCGCGAGCCGCGGCCGCTTGTTGACCGGCAGGATCGAGGCCTCGGTCATCAGGTCTATCCAGCGGCCCTTCTCGTCGAGATGCTGGCGGGCGTAGAGCGGCAGGCCGATGGTGTTGGCGGTTTCCAGAAGGTTCGCCGGGCCGCCGTAGGTCGCGAAGGTGTCCATCGTGCCCATGGGAAAGGCGATGCCTTCATTCGCAGGAACCAGCCGTTCGGCGGCCTTGGTCGAGAGCGTCACGGTGCCCGCATACTCCTCGAAGAGGATGCCCGCGAAGGGGAAGTTGCGGCGTACATCCTCGCGCAGGGGCTGGGCGCCGGTCGCGGCATAGAACTTGTAGGCCTCCTCGGTCTTGGGATGCGCGATCAGCTTGTCAAAGAACTCACGGCTGACAAGGGCATGCACCGAGGTCATGGCCTCGCCCAGAAGATTGTCCTCGATGGCGCGCAGCACCTCGCGCACCTTGCCCTGCACGTTCGTGCCCGCGGTGCCGAGAAGGAAGTCGACCGTGATTTGTGCCAGGCCGAATTCGGTGAAGTAGTTGTAGAGGGTCGTGCCTGCGCCATCCTTCACGATGCCGCGGAGTGCGTTCATTTCCATGTATTCCCGCGTCTGCGCATGCTTGCGGCGCATGAGCATGAGCTTGCGGTTCATCACCTCAACCAGAGGATCGGCCGCGTCCGAGACCCCGAGCGCGGGCATCCCCTGGATGTCGCCCGGCAGGATCACATCGTCATGCGGGATCCACGGCAGGGCAAAGCTGCGCATCGAGCGACCCTCGCGGGTGCCGACGGTGGCGGGGGCGCCGAGGGGGACCGAGGGCAGGAGGCTCAGCACACCTTCGTATTGCTCGATGATCACCGAGCGCTGGCTCACGCCCTCGAAGCGGAAGAGGCCGATCTGGCCAAGGCGGGTGTAGAGGTTGGGCAGGATGTTGATCGCCTGCGTCATCTCGGCCAGCGAATAGCCGCCAGCGTCGAAGGGATTGCGGATCAGGGTCATGGGGAGGCTCCGAGGGAAAAGGTGGAATGGGTGGCGGCGAGGGTACCGGGCGCCGCGAAGCAACGCAGCGCCGGATCAGAGGTCGTGCAGGTGGGTCAGACGCTGTCGCGGGCGATGATGCCGACGGAGGCCAGCTGGCCGAGCTTGGTGGTGATCTTCGCTGCGTCATCGACGGTGGCGTCATAGGCAAGGGCGGCACGCGAGACGATCGCGGGGCCGCGCGCGACGACGATGCCGATCGCATCGGCGAGGGTGGTATCGACCGCATAGAGCAGCACGGCGCTTGCAGTTTGCGCGCCATCCGCGCCGCCGCTGGTCGCGAGCTTGTATTTGCCGCTGGCGGTGATCTTGCCCAGCACCGCGCCTGCCGGATAGGGGAAGCCCTGCAGCAACGTCACGGTCTCGCGGGTGTAGTTCGGGTTGGCCTCGTATTTGAGGACATCGCCCATGCTGGGCGGTTGCGTCAGAACGGACATGGTTCAGTCTCCGGGTGATGGGTTCGGGGGTGCGACGGAAGTCGGTGGCAGAAACGGGCGCCAGGGGTATCGCCCAGCGTCGGGCGCTGCTCGCTTCGCGGCGCCGGGAATTTGTGCCGAAGTCAGCGCTTGGCGTCGGATGCGGCCTTCTTCGCAGCGGCGACGATCGGGCTAACCTTTGCGGTCGCGGCCGGGGTCGCGGCGATGATCCCCGCGGCGTCGCTACGTGCGGCGAGATCGGCGAGCACGCGGGCGCGCAGCGCGTCGGGCTTGAGCCCCCGCGTCACCGCGTCGGCGGCATCGATCTGCACCCCAAGCCGCGCGGCCTGCGCACAGACCTGCGCCACTTCGGCGGCTTCGGCGCGGATCGCGTCGGGGCTGGGGGCGGCAGTATCCGCAAGCGGCGGTGCGACTGCCGCGGGCGCGGACGGCGCCGCTTCAGGGGCGGTGGCGGCCGGAACTGCGGCCGAACCCTTGGGTGCCGCATGATCGTCAGGGGTGGTGGTCATCAGGTATCCCTTTCCTCTGGGAGTGGAGATGCCGCCGGGTGCGGCGGCGAAGGCGCGGAAGGCGGTGACCGGATCGGCCACCTCGTCGGCAAGACCGGCAAAGACCGCAGCCTCGCCGCGAAACACCTCCGCTTCGGTGGCGAGAGCCTGCAGGGCATCAAGGCGACGGCCGCGGCCCTCGGCGACGGTCGCGGCAAAGAGCTGGCGCAGATCCTCGAGCTCGGCCTCGATCCGCGCGCGCACCGCCTCGGGCAGCGGCTGGTAGGGATTGGCATCGACCTTGCGGGCACCGGCGTGGATCAGCGTGACGGCAATGCCGCGCTGATCAAGCGCGCCGCTCATGTCGCTGTGGATCGCCACCACGCCGATGCTGCC
>JAHYJF010000170.1 GCA_019428955.1 Burkholderiaceae bacterium | reverse complement strand
TGATGCCATCGAGAACAAAAAAATCCCCGGCCTCAATCGCGCGGCGGCCCGCCTCTATGGGCTGGGACTGGCGCAAGCCGGTCTTGACTTCCCTCGCTACGCGTTCGAACAGTGGCTTGAACGCCTCGAAATCCTCGCAGGGCTTGCGATCCGCGATTTCCTCGGCGGCGCGCTTGTCGGCGCTGGTGCGGACATGGCGCAGGACCGTGATGTCGTCCGCCTCGGCTACGCCCGCCAGCTCGGTGGCCAGGTCGTCGACGTCGATGGTGTCATCCTCGGAAGCGGCAACGATAGGTGCCCCGATGAGCAAGCCCTGATGGTCCAGCGGCTCAAGCAAGGCACGGCAATCCGAGAGAGCGCGCAAGCGGTCGAGTCGCACGGCGTAAAGGCGCTCGAATATGTCGCGGCCTTCCCCGTGCTGCGGCGCACGGCCGTGCTTCTCAGTAAAGCGTTGGATTTCCTCGAAGCCCGCGATGACGCGCTCCTCGCTGGCCGGGCGTCCGCCCTTCATTTCGGGCGGAGCAAACTCGACAAGCTCCGCCGCAAGTTCGTCAAGATCGGAGTTACTCATAGCGCCCCTCCGACTTGAAGCGCATGAAGGCGGCCGCGCCTTCGGCCATGCGTTGCTCCCAGGCATCCTGAGAATCGAGCGCCGGAATGCGGCCGCGCTCCTTTTTGTACAGACGACGCAGCGCACCAGAGGCGGCTCCAATCCCAACGACGGCAACAGTCACGCCCGCATTGTGGCTGGCGAGATTCGCCCACTTGAATGAGGTGTACGCAAAGAGAATGTCGCAGCCCGTCTCATACACGACAGGCCAAAGGATAGGAACTGACTGGCCTTGGCAGATCGAGTTCGTGCTCACGAAGGCGCTAACACCGCCTGCGCGACGGATGTAATCCGCAGCCTTGATGAAACAACCGCTCACATAGTCTAAGAAGCCAGGCGAACCCGCGCGACCGCTGACGATGTTACGGATGTCAGCCTTTTGCTCTGCACTCTGCCACGTGTTGCCCAGCTAGGGAGGATTGCCGCAGATGTACGTCTCACCACCCTCGTTCACGAAGTCGATCTCAGCTTGATCGAGCGGAGAACCGAACAAGTCATCGGCCTGCACCTTCACGCCGGTTCCGGTCGGCGGGCAAATGCTCAGCCAGTCGAGCCGCAGCGCGTTGCCGCAGGTGATCCAGTTCTCGTTGCGCAGAGGCAGGAACTCGGCCAGCGCCAGCTTCTGCCCCCGGTACAGCACGTCGCACTGGTACTCGGCGATGACCAGTGCGAGGCGGGCGATCTCCGCCGGGAAGTCGCGTAGCTCGATCCCGCGAAAGTTCGTGACCGGGATTTCTGATGCGCGATCCGGTTCGCTGCGCCGCCGGTTGATCTCGGCCTCGATGGCGCGCAATTCCTTGTAAGCGATGACCAGAAAATTGCCCGAACCGCAAGTCGGGTCGAAGACCCTGATCTTGGCGATGCGCTTGCGCAGGTTGAGCAGCATGCGGGCGTTATCCCCCGCTTCGTCCAGCTTCTCCCGCAGGTCGTCGAGGAACAGCGGATTCAGCACCTTCAGGATGTTGGGGACGCTCGTGTAGTGCATCCCCAGCTCGCCGCGTTCCTCGTCCTCGGCAACGGCCTGGATCATCGAGCCGAAGATGTCGGGGTTGATTTTCGTCCAGTCGAGGCCTCCAACGTGCAGCAAATAGGACCGGGCGATTTTGCTGAATCGGGGCACTTCGTCGCCGCCCGAGAACAACTGGCCGTTCACGTAGGGGAAGTCTTCGGCCCAGCGGGGAATCTTGGCGGCCGCCCGGTCCTCGCGCTTGGTGTTCATCGCGCGGAACAGCGTAGCGATGACCTCGTGCGTGTTGGACGAGTCCCTAACGCTCATCCGTGCGACGGTTTCGGTGAAGCAGCCCTTTCCGACGAAGATGTCGGTATCCTCGGCGAAGAAGCTGAAGATCAACCGCGCCATGAGGTTATTCATGTCGTGGCGACGCTCCGCCGTGCCCCATTCAGGGTTATCTTTCAGCAGTTCGACGTACAGGCGGTTCAGGCGGCTGGTGGCCCGGATGTCGAAGGCGTTTTCACTGATCTGGTCGACCGTGCTAATGCCAGCCAGCGGCAGGAAGAAGCCGAAGCGGTCGGGAAAGTTCCTGAAGGCACAGGCGACGGTCTCGCCGCTGGTCAGGTTTTCAGCCTCAAAGTCCACGCCGTCCGTGGCGAGGATGAACTTCGCCTTGGCCTTGGTCGTCGCCTTGTTGCCAAAGGCTTCAAGGAAGGCGTAGGGGAACTCTGCGGGGTCGAAGGGCTACTCCGCAAGGTCGGTGATGGCTTGTTCGATTTCTACGGCGTTCATGGGCGTGCGGACACCCCTCTGAGCGAGGCCGCCAGGTCGCTATCGTTTTGCGAGTCGCTCATGTCTTGTCCTGCGTTTTCCCGGCGATCTGCGCGGCAATCCAACGGTCCAATTCGGTACGACGAAACCGCCAGGTGCCACCCAGCTTGAACCCCGGCATCCCTCCCTGCTGGGCCAGCCGGTAAACCGTTTTCTTGCCAGCCTTCAGTTAGACCGCCAAGTCATCCAGCGTGAGAATTCCGTCATCGGGTTGGTTCATGTCAAGCAACTCGCTTGGTATCACGCAGTGAAGTTTTCCAAAGTTTGGCCAAGTTTATCGCCTTGACTATTGTCGCGACTGATTTCTTCGCCCATCTTCTTAGCGGCGAGATGCCGGCTGTGCGAGCCACGGGTTGAGCAGCGGCACGCCGCTGGCTTCAAGGTCGGCCACGTTGCGGGTCACTACCGTCATGCCATGAACGAGCGCCGTCGCAGCGATCATCGCGTCGCGCTCGCTCAGTTTGTCTGGCACGTGCAGCCGTGCGCATTGAAGCGCCACCGCCGCATCGACCGCGAGCACACGTCCGGCAAACGCTGGCAGCACGTGACCATCCAACCACGTGCGCAAGATCACTCCCTGTGCAGCGTCGCGCCGCTCGAGTTGAAGAACGCCCATCTCGAGTTCAAGCAAAGTAATCGCGGACAAGTACAAGCTGCCAGCAGGTATGCGGGCCGCCCACGCAGTCACCAAGGGATGGGCCTTTCCGGACTTGGCTTTGCGTAGCTCCGAAACGACGTTCGTGTCGAGCAAGAACATCACGTCAGGTCCGCCGGCTTCGAAAGCTTGCGGACACGCGGCGCCACGAATCTGATCGTCTCAGCGCCTGGCATCGCCAACAAATCAATGATGCTGGCAGCGGGCGCAGCCAGAGACTGATAGTGCTCAATGCTCAGGAGCACGTGAGCCGGTCTGCCTCGATCGGTGATAAACACCGGCCCGTCCCTGGCGGCCTTCTTGGCCCTGCTGGTGTCCTGATTGAACTCGCGGCTGGATAACGTTGTCATCGTCATGGCGCACCTCCAAGCATCATTGTAGCAACGTAACTACATGAAACCATACTATACACCAAATATTGCTGGGAGCATCACGGACTCCTGGCCGGCTCCATGCGGCCGGGCCCACATCCTTCACTCGCAAGATAATGAGCGTATTGACGTTGCCGGTGATCTGTCCGGCTTCGGCGGGTGAGCCGATCTGCGCTTCCACATCCGATCAGGTTTGGGTGTGCACCGACACTTGCAAGGCACCCCTACTCCCACTCGATAGTCGCCGGCGGCTTGCCCGAGATGTCATAGACCACCCGGTTGACGCCGCGCACCTCGTTGATGATGCGATTCGACACCCGCGCCAGCAGGTCATGGGGCAGGTGCGCCCAGTGCGCGGTCATGAAGTCCTGCGTCTGCACCGCGCGCAAGGCCACGACGTATTCGTAGGTGCGTCCGTCGCCCATCACCCCCACCGACTTCACCGGCAGGAAAACCGCGAACGCCTGGGCGGTCTTGTCGTACCAATTCTCGCCGTCGAGATCCTTCGTGCCGCGGAGCTCTTCAATGAATATCGCGTCGGCTTGGCGCAGCATAGCCGCGAATTCGGCGTGCACTTCACCGAGGATCCGCACGCCCAGCCCCGGGCCGGGGAAGGGATGGCGGTAGACCATCTCGCGCGGCAGCCCTAGCGCGACCCCAAGTTCGCGGACCTCGTCCTTGAACAGGTCGCGCAAAGGCTCGAGCAGCTTGAGGTGAAGCGTTTCCGGCAGCCCGCCCACGTTGTGATGTGACTTGATGCTGTGAGCCTTCTTGCTCTTGGCTCCGGCCGATTCGATCACGTCGGGATAGATCGTTCCCTGGGCCAGCCACTTGGCATCGGCAATCTTCGCCGCCTCGCGCTGGAAGACCTCGACGAACTCGCGCCCGATGATCTTGCGCTTGGCCTCGGGATCGCCGACCCCTGCCAGTTTGCCGAGAAAGTCTTCGGCGGCTTCGACATGAATGACGTCCAGGCCCATGTTGCGATCGAACGTTTCCATAACCTGCTCCGCCTCGCCCTGGCGCAACAGCCCATGGTCGACGAACACGCAGGTCAGGCGCGCCCCTATGGCGCGGTGAATCAGCGCCGCGGCCACCGATGAGTCGACCCCGCCGGAGAGTCCGAGGATCACGTGCTCGCCATCGACCTGGGCGCGGATCTTCGCCACGGCCTCATCGACAAAGCCGGGCATGGTCCAGTCCGGCCGGGCACCGCAGACCCCGAGCACGAAGCGCTCGTACATCGCCCGCCCCTGGCGGGTATGGGTGACCTCGGGGTGCCACTGCACGCCGTAGTAGCGGCGCTCGTCATCGGCAATGCCGGCGATGGGACAACTCGCGGTTGCAGCCATGATGCGAAAGCCTGCGGGCATCGCGACCACCTTGTCGCCGTGGCTCATCCAGACGTCGAGCATGGCGTGGCCTTCGGGAGTACGGAAGTCCTCGATGCCGTCGAGCAGTCTGGTATGGCCGTGAGCCCTGACCTGGGCATGGCCGAACTCGCGAATGTCGCCCGCGGCGACCGTTCCGCCCATCTGCACGGCCATCGCCTGCATGCCGTAGCAGATGCCCAGCAGCGGCACTCCGGACTCGAGTATCCCCGGCGCAATCCGCGGCGTCTGTTCGTCGGTGACCGAGTCGGGCCCGCCCGAGAGGATTACACCGCGCAGCGATCCTTCCGACAGCCAGGTGTCCAGCGTGCCGACACAATCGTCGAAGGGGTGAATCTCGCAGTAGACGTGCAGTTCCCGGATCCGGCGCGCAATGAGCTGCGTCACCTGAGAGCCGAAATCGACAATCAGGATCTTGTCGTGCATGGCAGGTGTGGCCACCTATTCGATGTGGTAATTGGGCGCTTCCTTCGTAATCTGCACGTCGTGGACGTGCGATTCGCGAATGCCGGCGGAGGAAATCCGGACGAATTGGGCGCGCTCGCGCATTTGCTCGATGGAGCCGCAGCCGCAGTAGCCCATGCTGGCCCGCACGCCGCCGCAAAGCTGGTAGATGATCGCGAGTACCGAGCCCTTGTAGGGAACCCTGCCCTCGATGCCTTCGGGCACCAGCTTGTCGATGTTGGCACTCGAGTCCTGGAAATAGCGATCGGCCGCGCCATCGCTCATCGCTCCCAGCGAACCCATGCCCCGGTAGCTCTTGTACGAGCGGCCCTGGTAGAGGATCACCTCGCCCGGCGCTTCCTCGGTGCCCGCGAACATTGAACCCAGCATCACCGAATCGGCACCGGCGGCGATCGCCTTGGCGACGTCACCCGAGTAGCGCACCCCGCCGTCGGCGATCATCGGCACCCCGGATCCGGCAAGGCCCTTGGCGACGTCCTCGATCGCCGAAATCTGGGGCACGCCAACCCCGGCGACGATCCGCGTGGTGCAGATCGAGCCGGGCCCGATCCCGACCTTCACCGCGTCGGCACCGGCATCGATCATGGCCCGGGCGGCTTCGGCAGTAGCGATGTTGCCGCCGATCACATCGATGTTGGGGAAATTCTCCTTGATCCAGCGCACCCGGTTCAACACGCCGATGCTGTGCCCATGGGCGGTATCGACGATGATCGCGTCGACACCGACACGCGCGAGACGCTCGACGCGCTCTTCGGTATCGCCGGCCACGCCGACCGCGGCGCCGACCCGCAGCTTGCCCTGTGAATCCTTGGTGGCGTTGGGGTGTTCAGTGGCCTTGATGATGTCCTTGACCGTCATCAAGCCGCGCAGCTGAAACGTCTGGTCAACGATCAGCACCCGCTCAAGTCGATGCTCGTGCATCAGCGCCTGGCCGTCCTCCGGGGTGGCACCCTCGAGGACCGTCACCAGCCGTTCGCGCGGCGTCATGATCTTGCACACCGGTTCGTCGAGCCTCGTTTCGAAACGAAGATCGCGGTTGGTGATGATACCCGCGACGGTACCGTCGCGGGCGAGCACCGGAAAACCGGAAATCTTGTGCTGGCGCGCCAGGGCAATGACGTCGCGCACCGTCATGTCGGGCGCAACTGTGATCGGATCACGCAGGATGCCGGTTTCATAGCGCTTGACTTTGGCAACCTCGGCGGCCTGGTGCTCCGGTGACAGGTTCTTGTGGACCACGCCGAAACCGCCTTCCTGCGCTATCGCGATTGCCAATTCGGCCTCGGTCACAGTGTCCATGGCCGCTGAGACAAGCGGGATTCCGAGGGCGATGTTGCGTGACAGGCGCGTCTTCAGTGAAACGTCCCGCGGGAGCATGTCGGAAAACGCCGGTACCAGCAGGACGTCGTCAAACGTCAGTGCCATTCTTGACAATCGCATAAACCACCCCTGACCCAAAATGGCATTATAGCCAAGGCACCAGTGGCGGGGACGGCTCATACCATACAGCGTGCGTGAGCCTCCCCCCATCGGATGCCATCCCCGGCTGGGCAGGCATCCGGCGACAATCCAGCCAATTCAGCTGAGTCACAGATCGCACCATGAAGACCATCACGCTAGTCCTGGCCCTCTCCCTTGCCGCCGGCAGTGCCATGGCCGCTGGCACGCCCTACCAGTGGCGTGACGCCAGCGGACACATGGTCTACTCGGATCAGCCACCACCACGCGAGATTCGGCAGAGCCAGATCCTGCGCCGGCCCAAGGCGACCACGCCAGGCACTGCTGAGCAACCCTTGCGCGAGAGTGGCATCAAGCCCGGGGATGGCGGCGCCAGTGCAGCGGCCGCGCCGTCGGGCGCCCCGGTAGCGACCGCCAAAGCGCCGGCGGCAAGAAAGACCATCGCCGAGCGTGAGATTGAATCCAACAAGCGCCGCGCCGCAGAGGCCGAGGCCCGGAAGAAACAGGACGAGGCCGCGATTCTCGAGCAGAAGAAAGCGCGCGCCTGCGACGATATGCGCGCCAGCCTGCGAACGCTCGAGTCAGGGGCGCGGGTCAAGACGGTTGGCGAGAATGGGGTCCAGCGCTTCGTCGGCGACCTGGAACGCGCCCAGCGCGTGGCTGAACTTCAGCGCTCGATCGCGGACGACTGCGCGGCACAGTGAGGCAGGCCTTCGTTCAGTTGTAGATCTCCTCGGCGCGCTTTACGAAGGCGTCGACGAAATTGGCGCTGATCTTGCCGAACACCGGCGCCAGCAGCGTTCCCAACATTGCGCTGGCAAATGCGTAATCGAGCGAGAACTCCACCCGGCACGCACCTTTGGCGAGCGGCACGAACAGCCAGTGTCCCTCGAGGTGCGAAAATGG
>JAHYJF010000169.1 GCA_019428955.1 Burkholderiaceae bacterium | reverse complement strand
CGATTCGTGCATCCGCTTGTCTCCGCGCGCCGCGCGCGTGCCTGCGGCGGGCGGCGCGTCGGGCCGGTACTTGCCGGTGAGCACCCCGCGGGCGATCGGACTGTAGGCGGCTACACCCAGAGCGTAGTTGCGGCAAGCCGGCAGAATTTCGACTTCCGGCGCGCGATTGAGCAAGTTGTAGTAGGGCTGGCAGACCGCCGGTCCGGGCATGCCGATGCGTTCGCACAGGCGCACCACCTCGGCGATCCGCCAGCCGCGGAAGTTCGACAATCCGAAGCAGCGGATCTTGCCGGCGCGAATCAGGTCGTCGATGGCCCGCAGGCTCTCCTCCAGGCAATCGCCCTCGTAGTCGCGATGCAGGTAGTAGATGTCGAGGTAGTCGGTATCGAGCCGCACCAGGCTGGCTTCTACCGCGCTGACGATCCACTTGCGCGAATAGCGCGACTCGTTGGGCAACTCCGACATCCGGTTGCCGAGCTTGCTGGCCAACACCCAGCGGTGCCGGTCGGCGCGCAGGCAGCGCCCCACGATGGTCTCGGACCCGCCCTTGGTGTAGACATCGGCGGTGTCGATGAAGTTGACGCCCTGCTCGCGGGCGAGATCGACGATGCGCGCCGACTCGCTCTCGTCGGTCTGGTCGCCAAACATCATGGTGCCGAGGCAAAGCTCGGAAACCATCAGGTTGCTGCGGCCCAGTTTGCGGTATTTCATGGCGCTTCTCCGGCTGAAATTGGCTGTTTGCAAAACGGTAACCGATTTCGCTCCGCCCTGCCCGCCGGCTTGCGCCCGAGCCTTGGTCGAGATTTCAGCAAGGGCTCCGCGCGAGCGCTAACCAGGGGCGCCCAAACTGCTAGACTCAGGCTCATATTTACCACCTAGAGCACTGCCGTGACCCTGCCAATCTCCCGCCGTGCCACTGCGCTCGGCACCGAAAACGCGTTCGTGGTCCTGGCCGAAGTCAACCGCCTGGTGGCCAGCGGCCGCGACATCGTCTCGTTCTGCATCGGCCAGCCCGATTTCCCGGCTCCCGAGCATGTCCAGAAGGCCGGCATCGAGGCCATCGCGAGCGGGCGCCATGGCTATACCCCGAGTGCCGGCATTGCCGAACTGCGCGAGGCGGCAGCTCGCTACCTCGGTGAGATGCGCGGCATCGCAATCCAACCCGACGACGTCGTGGTCGGGGCCGGCGCCAAGCCCTTCATCGCCTACGCGATCCTTTCAACGACCGACTATGGCGCCGGGGACGAGGTGATCTACCCGGTGCCGGGGTTCCCAATCTACGAGTCGCAGATCGTGGCCCACGGCGCGGTGCCGGTGCCGCTCTACCTGCGCGAATCGCGCGGCTTCGCCTTCGACCCCAACGAACTCGAGGACCGGATCACGCCGCGCACCAGGATGCTGATCCTGAACTCGCCGCAGAATCCCACCGGCGGCATTTTGACCAACGACGACCTCATGGCGATCGCCGCGATCCTGCGCCGCCACCCCCAGATCTGGGTCTATGCCGACGAGATCTACTCGCGCCTGGTGTTCGACGGATCGTTCGCCTCGATCGCGGCGCTGCCCGGAATGCAGGAGCGCACCATAATCTCCGACGGTTGCTCCAAGACCTGGGCGATGACTGGCTGGCGCATCGGGTTGACCGCCAACCGGGATCTGGCCCCGGTGTTTACCCGCTGGGTGACCAATACCGATTCCTGCGCCTCGCACATTTCACAGTGGGCGGCGGTAGCGGCACTCACCGGATTGCAAGACGCCGCGCAGGAGATGCGCGATCGCTTCCTCGAGCGCCGCGACCTGATCGTCGGGCTGCTCAACCAGATTCCCGGAATTTCGTGCCAAAACCCGGGCGGAGCCTTCTACGCCTGGCCCAACGTCACCGAGGCCTGCCGCATGACCGGTTGCGCCGATTCCGAGGAATTCCGCAAGCGACTGCTCCATGAAGCCGGGGTGGCGGTACTTGCCGACATCCATTTCGGCAGCCGAGTGCCCGGCGAGGGCCAGCACATCCGCTTCAGCTACGCGACCTCGAATGCCAACATCGAACGAGGCCTGCAACAGATCGCGGCATTCGTCGCACAGGCCAGTAAGCGCTGAGGCGCCGGTCTATAATCAGCGGTTATTTACTCTAGCCGGACAACCTCCATGAGCCAGTTCAAAAAAGTCGTGCTCGCCTATTCTGGCGGGCTGGATACCTCCGTCATCCTGAAGTGGCTTCAGGACGAATACCAATGCGAGGTCGTCACCTTTACCGCCGACATCGGCCAGGGCGAGGAAGTCGAACCCGCCCGCGCGAAAGCCAAGAGCGCCGGAGTCAAGTCGATCTACATCGACGACCTGCGCGAGGAGTTCGCGCGCGACTTCGTGTTCCCGATGTTTCGCGCCAACACCGTCTATGAAGGTGAGTACCTGCTCGGCACTTCGATTGCGCGGCCGCTGATCGCCAAGCGCCTGGTTGAGATCGCCAAGATCGAGAAGGCTGACGCGATCTCCCACGGCGCCACCGGCAAGGGCAACGACCAGGTCCGCTTCGAGCTCGGCGCCTACGCACTCTATCCCGATGTCAAGGTCATCGCCCCTTGGCGCGAATGGGACCTGCTCTCGCGCGAGAAGCTGCTCTCCTACGCCGACAAGCATGGCATCCCGGTGGACTTCAAGAAACGCAAGGGCGAGGCGCCGTTCTCGATGGACGCCAACCTGCTGCACATCTCCTACGAGGGCGGCATGCTCGAGGACCCTGCCGCCGAGCCGCCCGCCAAGGGCATGTGGCGGCTCACGGTTCCGGTCGAGAAGGCTCCCGCCAAGCCCGAATACGTCGAGCTGGACTTCGTCAAGGGCGACCTGGTTGCGATCAACGGCAAGAAGATGAAGGCCCACGAGCTGCTGGCCGAGCTCAACCGGCTCGGCGGCATGCACGGGGTCGGCCGGCTCGACCTGGTCGAGAACCGCTACGTCGGCATGAAGTCGCGCGGCTGCTACGAGACCCCGGGCGGAACGATTCTCCTGAAGGCGCACCGCGCGATCGAGTCGATCACGCTCGACCGGGAAGTGGCGCACCTCAAGGACGACCTGATGCCGCGCTACGCCAGCATGATCTACAACGGCTACTGGTGGTCGCCCGAGCGGCTCGCGCTGCAACACCTGATCGACTACACCCAGGCGCCGGTCAGCGGCAAGGTCGTCGTCAAGCTCTACAAGGGCAACGTGATCATTGCCGGCCGCAGCTCGCCCAATTCGCTGTTCGACACCAAGATCGTCACCTTCGAGGACGACCAGGGGGCGTTCAACCAGGCCGATGCCGGCGGCTTCATCAAGATCAACGCGCTGCGCATGCGCATCGCGGCCAAGAAGGCGCCTGGCAAGGGCCGGTCGCGCAAGTAGGCGCCGCAGCCATGTTGCGCGTCGTCGCAATCGACCTCGCGCTGGCGGAACATCGCGACGCGCTGCTGGCACTGCTCGACCGGTACGCCCGCAGTGCCGAAGGTGGCTCCAAGGCGCTCGCCGGGGCGGCACGGGAGCGGCTGCCCGCGCTGCTCGCAGCCACCCCGGGGTACCGCGGCTGGCTGGCGTACCTTGATGGCCAACCGGTCGGGTTGCTGAACTCTTTTTCGGGGGTCTCGACCTTTCAGGCACGCCCGCTGGTTAACGTCCACGACATCACCGTCGACCCGAGCTACCAGCGGCGCGGAATTGGCACGGCTCTGCTCCTCGCGCTCGAAGAGTTTGCCTGCGAGCAGGGCTGCTGCAAGATCACGCTCGAGGTGCTCGATGGCAACAGGCCGGCAGTGGCGGCCTACCGCAAGGCTGGCTTCGCCCCCTACGGGCTGGATCCGGCCTATGGGGCGGCGCTGTTTTTCGAGAAGAAGATCGACTAATCACAGGAGGCTAGACCATGCCAACATTTGACGTCACTCTCGAAGCCGACCTGGTCGAGGTGCGCAACGCGCTGGACCAGGCCAATCGCGAAATCAGCACCCGCTTCGATTTCAAGGGCTCGGACGCGCGCATCGAGCACAAGGACCGCGAACTGACAGTCTTTGCCGACGACGATTTCAAGCTCGGCCAGGTGCGCGACGTGATGCTCTCGAAATTCGCCAAGCGCGGCGTCGACGTGCGCTTTCTCGACTACGGCGAGCCGCAGAAAATGGGCGGCGACAAGATGAAGCAGGTGGTCACCATTCGCCACGGTCTCTCGGGTGAAGCTGCCAAGCGCATCGTCAAGCTGATCAAGGAAAGCAAGCTAAAGGTCCAGTCGAGCATCCAGGGCGACGCGGTACGCGTCACCGGCGCCAAGCGCGACGACCTGCAGGGGGCAATCGCGCTGGTCAAGGAGAAGGTCACCGACCTGCCGCTGTCCTTTGGCAATTTCCGCGACTGACCCGGCAGCGAGCGCGGCGGCGCGGCTCAGCCGTCGATGCGCGCGTAGGCCGAGTGATTGTGGATGGACTCGAAGTTCTCGGCCTCGACGCTGAAGCCCAGCACTCGAGGATCGCTGCGCACGCGCGCCGCGACGTCGCGCACCAGGTCCTCGACGAACTTCGGATTGTCGTAGGCGCGCTCGGTGATGTACTTCTCGTCGGCGCGCTTGAGCAGACCGTAGATCTCGCTTGAGGCTTCGGATTCCGCGATCCGGATCAACTCTTCGGCCAGGATCGGCTCACCGGTGCGCACCGTGATCGTCACGTGCGAGCGCTGGTTGTGCGCGCCGTAGTCGGCGATGCTCTTGCTGCAGGGGCACAGGCTCTTGACCGGCACGACCACGGTCAGGGTCCGCGTGGCATCGTTCGCCGCACCGTCGATCGCCACTGCAACCTGGTAATCGAGCAGGCTCTCGACCTTTGACACCGGGGCGGATTTCTTCAGAAAGAGCGTGAAACCGATTTCGACTCGCCCGCTATCGGCGTGCAGGCGGCCGAGCATGTCGGCATGCAGCCGCGGCAGGCCGGCGAGCTCGAGTGCGGGACGTCCCGGAGCCAGGACATGCTCGAGCAGTTCAATGAAGCGCGACATGTGGGTGCCCTTCTCGGTCGCCGCCAGGGCCACGTAAAGACTGAAGTTGGCCACTCCGTTCTGCTCGGTGCCGTCGGCAAGGCGCCAGCGCAACGGATAGCGCAGGTCCTTGACGCCGACCCGGTCGATGCGCAGCTCACGCCGGTCTTGACTGCGCTGCACATCAGGAATTCCGGCATTCCACATTTCCACGCTCGCTGCGCTGTGATCACGGGTGTTCATTCGTTCTCTCTCATTTGGCCACTTCCTGCCGGGTCGCAACCGCATCCGGGAAGCGCGCGCGGATCGAAGCTTCGATCCCCTGCGCATCAAGCCCCGCGAGCGAGAGCAATTTCTTCTGGTCGCCGTGATCGATGAAGTGGTCCGGCAATCCGAGTTGCAGGGTGGGGATCTGCGTGCCTTGGGCAGAGAGCACTTCGAGCACCGCGCTGCCAGCGCCACCCATGACGACATTTTCCTCGACCGTGACGATCGCCTCGTGGGTCCGGGCGATTTCGGCAACCATGTCGGCATCGATCGGCTTTACGAAACGCATGTTCACTACGGTGGCTTCGAGCTCCTCGCCGGCGGCCAGCGCCGGCGCCAGCAAGGTGCCAAAGACCAGGATCGCCACGCCCCGGCCCGCGCGGCGCAACTGCGCCCGGCCCAATGGGATGGCGCGCATCTCGGCGGTCTCAGCCACGCCTGCTCCGGCGCCACGGGGATAGCGCACCGCCGCCGGGCCATCGTGGCAGAAGGCCGTGTAGAGCATCTGTCGGCATTCGTCCTCGTCGCTGGGCGCGAGCACCACCATGTTGGGGATGCAGCGCAGGAAACTCAGGTCATAAGAGCCGGCGTGGGTCGCACCGTCGGAACCGACCAATCCGGCCCGATCGATCGCGAACATCACCGACAGCTTCTGCAGCGCGACGTCGTGGATCAGCTGGTCATAGCCGCGCTGCAGGAAGGTGCTGTAGATCGCCACCACCGGTTTGATCCCCTCGCACGCCAGGCCGGCGGCAAAGGTAACCGCATGTTGCTCGGCGATGCCGACGTCGAAGTAGCGCTTCGGAAACTGCTTCTCGAATTCGACCAGGCCCGAGCCCTCACGCATCGCCGGAGTGACTGCCACCAGGCGTTCGTCGCGCGCGGCCATATCGCAGACCCAGTCCGAAAAAACCTTGGTGAAGGTCCGCGGGCCAGCCGGCTTGGCGGTATCGATGCCCTTTTCATGGTCGAAGCCCCCCGGCCCGTGATACAGGATCGGATCGGCCTCCGCCAGTTGGTAGCCGTGGCCCTTCTTCGTCACGACGTGCAGGAACTGGGGTCCGCGCAGATGGCGCATGTTGAGCAGCGTCGGGACCAGGGCGTCGAAATCGTGACCGTCGATCGGCCCGACGTAATTCAGCCCGAACTCCTCGAACATCGTACCGGGAGCGATCATCCCCTTGGCATGTTCCTCGAGCCGCTTGGCCAATTCGAACATCGGCGGCACCGCCGAAAGCACCGCCCGGCCCATGTCGCGGGCCTTGGAGTAGAAACTTCCCGAGAGCAGGCGCGCCAGGTAGCGATTGAGCGCGCCGACCGCCGGGGAGATCGACATGTCGTTATCGTTGAGGATCACAAGCAGGTCGATGTCGGTCGTGACACCGGCGTTGTTGAGCGCCTCGAAAGCCATGCCCGCACTCATCGCGCCGTCGCCAATTACCGCCACATGGCGCCGCCGGCCCGGGCCCTGGTTCTCGCCCTTGTTGCGCGAGGCCACGGCCATGCCCAGGGCGGCGGCGATCGAGGTCGAAGAGTGCGCAGTGCCGAAGGCGTCATACTCTGACTCGCTGCGGCGGGGGAAGCCCGAGATGCCGCCGTACTTGCGCAGCGTCGCCATCTGTTCGCGCCGGCCGGTGAGGATCTTGTGGGCGTAGCTCTGATGCCCGACGTCCCACACGATCCGATCGCGGGGCGTGTCAAAGACGTAGTGCAACGCGATCGCCAGCTCGACGGTGCCGAGATTGGAGGAGAGATGCCCGCCGGTCCGCGCCACGGACTCGACCAGGAAGCTGCGCAATTCGCCAGCGAGCTGCGGCAATCGGGCGCGCTCGAGAGCGCGCAAATCGTGCGGATAGTCGATGGTTTCCAGGAGCGCCTCGGAACTGCTCATCGTTTGTCCCTCAGTGCCGGCGCAGCACGATCAGTTCGGCAACCTGACGCAGCCGCAGCGCCGCCGCGCCAAATGGTTCCAGTGCCTCGAGCGCCTCACCGTGCAGGCGCATCGCGAACTGCCGCGCCGCCTCTATTCCCAGCACCGAGACATAGGTCGGCTTGCTGTTGGCGCGGTCCTTGCCGACCGTCTTGCCAAGGGTGGCGGCGTCACCTTCGACGTCGAGAATGTCATCGACCACCTGGAAAGCCAGTCCGATCGCGGCGCCAAAACGCTCAAGCGCCGCCTGGTCATCCTGCGGCGAGACATGGACGCTGTTGCCGGCAAGCCAGCCGAGCCGGATCGAAACTGCCAGCATTGCCCCGGTCTTGCGGCGATGCATTTCCTCGATCGCCTCGCGATCGAGCGTCGCCCCCACGCCCGCCAGGTCGATCGCCTGGCCTCCGGTCATCCCGAACGAGCCGGCGGCACGCGCCAGGTCGGCAATCATCGCCGCCGCCGGCGGAGCAGCAGCGGCAGCGAC